>JBKBIS010000170.1:0-3991 GCA_046294145.1 Brevinematales bacterium
CGCACAGGCTTCATAAAACGACACCAGACGCGCATCATCTGGATAGAAACTCTGATACTCAGGATGAATTTTTATTCCCCTTATGCCATGCTTCGCAAGGAAAGCAAGTTCTTCTTCCATATCTCCTACAGAGGGAAAATCAGGATGATATGTAGCAAAACAATGAACACGGCTTTGTTTCTGATTCCATTCCACCATCCTGCGATTGATAGAAACCACCTGTTCTGGTTTCGTAGCTACAGGAAGATTAACAGCCAAGGAAACACCATCCTCATCCATAAAACGCACCAAACTGGCGTAGGTACCATCTCCATAAAGCGTATGACCACTCGCCTCACTCATAACCTTCATGGCTTTTGGTGCTAATTCATCAGGATAGAAATGGGTATGAAAATCAATAATCATTCCTCCCCCTTATAGATTCGGGGCACCCGTTTTGACACCCCACACATCACCTCATAGGGAATACGAGCACTTTTATGAGCAAATTCAAGAAGAGAAAGAGTAGATCCAAAAATCTCTACTTCTGTTCCCTCTTCTATGTGATCAAGATTTTCCTGCAAACTGACCATCATATAATCCATGCACACACGGCCCACCTGAGGGTACCTTTTCCCCTTGATAACCACCTCATACCTTCCAGAACCAAAGGTAGGCACACCGTCCGCATATCCCAACGGAAGGACTGCTATATATTCCCTTTCCCTTTGCACCTTATACTGTCTGAGATAACTCACTGTCTCTCCTTTTCGCAGCGGTTTTATCTGGACGATTCTTGTCTTGAGAGACATCACCGAAGAAAGCCCCCTCTCTGAAGAAGCCACTCCATAAAGAGAAATCCCCGGTCTCACATGAGTGAAACCCTCTCCAAAAGAAGAAGGAATATTCCATATCCCCTCACTATTAGCTATGTGCCAAAAGGGAATCTTTTGTCCCATCTCCTCTATCTTGTGCTGGAGAGATCTCAATCGAGCCACCTGTTCCTCAGAAAAGATTTTGTCCACATCGGCTGAGGGAAAATGAGAAAACACCCCCTCCACTTGCAAACCAGAAAGACTAAAAATCTCCACAAGATCCGAAATTGCTTCATCATAACGAATACCCAATCTTCCCATTCCAGTATCAATCTTCACATGAACCCGAAGACTTCTTCCAAGACTTCTGGCTTTTTGACTCAAGAGCCTGGCATAACGAGAAGAAATCACTGTTGCCACAAGGTGATAGGAAAAAAGATACTCCATTCCCCTTTCTTCAACAGGACCCAGAATCAAAATATCGGATCTCACTCCATTTTCCCGAAGTTCGATGGCCTCATCAAGAGTAGCCACAGCAAAGAAATTCACCCCCTCTTTTTCAAGGGCCTTTGACACCTTTACCGCCCCATGCCCATAAGCATCCGCTTTGACTACCGCAATGAGGGGCTTTTCTCCTGTATAAGTAAAAATATCCCTTGCATTTTTTCTCAATGAAAAAAGATCGATTTCTGCCCAGGTAGAACGAAACGACTGTGTCGCAAACATAGTCCTTCCTATGAACTTTTCGTATATTATGGCACAAAAAGAGTTTTTTTTCAAAAAAAGTCCCCTGTCCACACATCTGACCCTCAAAAAAAAGCCACCCCGAAGGGTGGCTTTTTTTACCAAGGTTATTCGCCCTGAGCAACCTGACTCTCATACTGGCTGATGCTTTCCAGTACCTTCTGAGCCTTGTTCTGAAGGTCCTTATTCACCGGCTTAGGCTGCTTTTCCCAGGCATCCTTACGAGCCTTCTCAAAAAGAGCATAAGGCATAGCATACTGCTTGTAGTAGACATAATAGGTTTTGGATTCACTACCCTGCACTTCCTGCACATACTCCCAGTAATCAGCTACATTCATAGCACCAGAAATGTTCACGTTTTTGGACACAGCAGCAATGGTCTCCTCAAAATAAGTCTCCAAAGCCTTGTCCGAATCCGGATCAAGCATACCAGCACGAGCCAGAGCAAATTCACGGGTTGCCACCTGCTTGATAGCCTCAGTCAGCTTGGCAATCTTTTCTGCCTCAGCAAGCCGGGCTGCATTATCCCTGCGAACAGCCTGAGCGGAAACGGTGAGATAGATCGTCTTTGTTCCCTCTTCATCCTTGCCAATATACCAACGTTTGTTGACCCACTTTGGCTTTGGTTCTTCACTTGCCTGAATGGTATAGATCTTAATTCTCAAAGCATCAGCATCAGGAGAAACCTGCTGAGGCTGTTGAGGAGCTGGCTCCGGCTTTTTACCACCACAACTGACCACCATAAGCCCTGCTATAACAACCATCACAAGGAACCACATCGATCTTTTCATAAAACCCTCCTTTTGTGTTTTTCCTTTTTATCTTTTCCATGCATTATTGCATGGTAAATATCAGTTCGTTTCCACGCAAGGTGGAGAGATCCAAAGACTCAAACCCGGATCTTGTGGTTACCCCATCAAAGATAATTTCCATAAGCTCATTCGGAGTCCCCTGAAACTGGACCTCATATTCAGCCGTTCTGTCGTTTCTGGAGTACAAGGTCTGCTTCACACTCTTCACCTTTTCAAGTTTGGAAACAGTAGAAGCAAAGGTTGTCGCATCACGAGCAGAACTTACCTCAATCAATCTCACCGTATAAAATCTACCACCATCTACGTATTTTTTCAAGTAAGTAACAAGTTCTGCAGTCACTTTTTTCACACTATCTCGCATACTGGCACTAATAGAAGCCTCAAGAGAACTAGAATCATACTCCTGTCCCCCCTTCTGTATACTGGCTATCACACGCCCCCCGGTACGAACGAAGAGTTTGAGTTCAAGAATCACATGAGCAGTAGTCCCACTACGGTAGGTTACTGTTGGCGTTACCTCTCCATAGAGTTCTGCATATACCTGCTGAGCAAGAAGAAGACCCAGTCCCACATTTCCTCGTGCCTCTTCCTGAAGAAGATTTTTCTCCTGAGCAATCTTTTCAGCTGATTCAAGATCAAAAACCTGAATACCCTGTTGCAAAAGTTCTTTATTAAGAAGTTGTACAGCACTACGAGCATAACGCTCAGCATCAGCATCAGTACTTTTTTTGAGAGCAGAAGAATTGTAGTAAATAAGAATACTGAGACCAGAAATGTCCACAGAGGAAAGATCCACATCTGGCTGAACACTCGGTGGTTCCATAGCAGGAGCAACAGGAGAAGAAGACACCACTGGCATTGAAGTTCCTGCTAAAAACCCCCCTACTTGAAGATCATCTCGAAGTTTTCTGGTAGCGATCGTTGCCCTGAGTGAAAGTATAAGATCTCCGTTCTCATCCCTTTTTGTCGATGTCCATTCTTTTTGAAGAATATAAGAACCAAACTGCACCTCTGTATTCAAAAACTGACCATCTATCCTGTCTTTTTGAGCGGTATAAGCTTTTTCGCCTACAATAGAGATGATAGCCTTTTGCATCACATCTTGATAGGCCATCCGCCGACTCGCAGCAAATTCAGGTGCTTTTCCCACACCTTCAAAAGTCATCTTCTCAGGAAAAATCTGAGCAGGAGTCTGAGAAGCTCCTGGAGTTTCTCTCATAACCTCAGGAGGACGGGGCGATCCACAGGAGACAACAAGAAAAACAATACATGGCATCCAAAACCACGATTTCATACCACACTCCTTCTTTTTCTTCCAAGAAATATACTACAGCCAAAAAGTACATTTTTCAAGAAAAATTCCCCTATGGATAGAAAAAAACGGGCTGCTTTTGCAGCCCGTTTTTACTTTCTCAAGACGCTTATTCAACATCGATATAAGCGTTCTTTCCACCAAAGCCATCATCCATGAAACCTGTGGGTTTTGGTTCCATCTGATCAACAACTTCAGACTGATCCTGGAAGATCCACTGACCATCAGCAGTGTACTTGTAGATATAGCGCCCAGGAGCAAACTCTACGGTAATAGCCCAGGAACCATCAGCCTTTTTCTCCATAGCATAGTTGGGATCGGATGGATTC
>JBKBIS010000171.1:0-3983 GCA_046294145.1 Brevinematales bacterium
CTCACTGTGGGACTTCCTTCTTCTTTTAGTGATGGTATGTATGAGGCTTTTCTTTCTGGCTTTGAGAGGGCTTTGGGGGATTTTGGGATCGTCCTTGTGGGAGGGGATACGGTGAGGTCTGGTATACTTTTTTTTTCTTTGACTGTTCTTGGCAAAACCTCTGGGAGACCGGTTCTTCGTTCTGGTGCTCAGGTGGGGGACAATATTTATGTAACAGGTATACTGGGAGAAAGTGCTTTGGGGCTTGAGGCTTTGCTGGGGAAAGAGATTCCCGTGGAGAGAAAAGAGGACTTTGTTTTCAGGCATTTATATCCTCCGTGTCGCATAGGGGTGATGCAGACGCTGGTTTCTTCTTATTCTGTGACGGCTGCTATTGATTGTAGTGATGGTTTTGTGGCAGATCTTGATCATATTGCCGATGAGAGTGGTGTGGGATACGAGGTGCATATAGAAAGAATACCTGTACCAGAAAAAGAAAGGGTGTATTCTCCTTTTGAATTTCCCCTGTCCTATGCGTTGGGAGGAGGGGAGGATTATGAGATTATTTTTACCTCGCCGGAAGAGATTCCTTCTGTGGTGGAGGGGGTTCCTGTGACGTGTGTGGGAAAAGTGGTGAGTGATGAGAGGCAACTGCTCTGGTATGGGAAAAGGGTTGCAAAAGAGAATATTCATAGAGGTTATACACATTTTTGAGGAGTAAAGTATGAAAAGAATTGGTGGGATATTGTTTTTGTTGGTGGGATTGATGTATGGTGATCATCAGATTCTTGGTGTTGGAAAAGTAAAGATAGGGCTTTATGATGACACGTCTTTTGGGTTTTCGTTTTCTCTTGATGGGGTGGGAGTGTTTCTCAAACCAAATCGCCCGCCTACATCTCTTTTGATGATGTCTATTGATGGGAAAGTTATTTCTGTGGGGTCAGCCGTGGGTTTTTTTCATCAGAGACCAGTCCTGACCAACGGGGGAATTTTTGCTTCCTGGGAGGCAAGGGGACTGAAGTGGGATATTTTCCTCTCTCCTTTGAAAAAGGAAGATTTTGGTGAGGGCGTTTTAGTTATTCTTTCTATCACAAATGTGGAAAAGAGAACCACTTCTTTTGGTGTACAACTCCTTTTTGATGTAGTGGTTCCTTTCGCATCCCCTCTTGTTATGGGCAATGGTAGCATAAAAGTTACTCAGGAAACGATTTTTCAGGGTAAAACACTGATTACTCAATGGGGAGTGTATAGTGAGGAAACGAATCTTCCGGGTATCACTGTAATAGCTCAGGATGCTGTCTGGCAGAGGGTAGCCTTTGCACAATGGAAGCAGTTTTATGACTATCCAGGGGAAACGCCTGTGCGGAAAGTATCTCTTTTTGGAGTTTTGCCAGCCACAGGCGTGACCATGTTTTATCCTGCGCAAAAGCTTGAGGCAGGGGCTTCTCGTGTGATTAGCTACTGGATGGGGGGATCAATTCCACCAAAAGGGGTAGTGAAAAAAAGAGAAATGCAGAGTCCCTCTTTGTCAGAGGAAAAAGCCGCTCTTTCGAATGTGGTGGTCCAGGCTCCTTTAACCAATGTGGATGCGACCAATGTAGCTGCTGTCAGGGAAACATCATCTGTGGTTACAGAATCGTTGCAGAAAGTGATACAAGAAGCCCACAAGGAAGAAATCACTGAGTGGCTTGTGGTAATAGATGAGTTTGGGTTTGCTTCAGCTACGCTTACTGATGCTCATCAAAAAAAGCTTGAAGAATGGTTTGCCTCTTTGAGGGATTCTTCTACTCTTGTTTTTGAGGTGATTGGCCATGCGGATGAGATTGGTTCGCTACAGGTAAATCAGAAAATGGGGAAAAAACGGGCAGAAGTGGTGGCAGGATGGTTGAAAACTCATGGAATTTCTGGACGAAACATTGTGATCATCTCCAGAGGGGAGACTGAACCAATAAGTGAAGACATGGCAAAAAAATCGACGGGTGGAGATTATAGCTAAAAGAAAAAAATAGCAAAAGGAGAAAAGACTGCTTGAAATTTTTTCAAAATCCTGTATAATGTTATTATTAAGGAAGAAAGTTTTGAGGAGGGCAGCATGCTTGGCAACAAAAAAGATGAGATAGAGAAGCTTAAGGCGGAAAATGCCGCCTTGACAAAAAAGGTAGAAGAATATCAGAAGATTATTGAGATGTATGAGAAGGTTTCGTCTCTTACTCGCCAGGAGCTGATGGAGAGGGATCAGCTTCTTGAGGCCCATGAGATTGTGGAGAATCTTTCTCGCAAAGAGCAGCTTGAACAAAACAAAGTAGTGAGGGCCATGGAATCTACTGTTGAGTTGGCCAATCAGGAGAAGAAAGAAAGAGATGCTATTATTGATGCCTATCAGAAGGCGGTGGATCTTTCTACAAGAGAACTTATTGAGGCACGGATGGAGATTCGTGCCCATGAGATTGTTGAGGAACTTGCCCGTCAGGAACTGATTCAGCAGGAAAAGATAAACAAGGCCCATGAGATTGTAGAGGGCATGGCAAGGCAAGAGATTGCCTCTCTCAAGACGCAGGTAAACGATCAGGTGGGGCTTTCTGATTATCTCAAACTCCTTGATGCCTATGAAAAGATAGAGGAGCTCTATCGCAAGGAAAAGGTAGAGGACGATAGAATCCTTCGGGCGTATGAGATTATTGATGAACTGAAACGGCGGCAGATGGTGGATCTTTTCAAGATTATCAAAGCGTATGAGATGGTAGAAGAACTTGCCCGTCGAGAAAGGCTTGATGCAGACAAGACAATTACTGCCTATGAGAATCTTGAAAATCTTATTCAACAGGAGCTCAGAGATAGAGACAAAATCAACGAGGCTCATGAAGCGGTTGAGGAACTTTTCCGCAAACAGTTAATTGATGAAGATCAGATGAACAAAGCTCATGAAATAGTGGAAGAATTGGCGAGAAAAGAGCTTGCTGAGAGGGATAAGATTATTAGTGCTTTTGAGATTGTTAACGAGTTGAGTAGAAAAGCCCTGATAGAAGAGGAAAAGATTATCCAGGCGTATGATGTGGTAAATGAACTCATGCAGAATGAAATGAAAGAAAAGGACATGATAAACAAAGCCCATGAGATTGTCGAAGAATTGATGCGTCGCGAGATCATTGAACGAGACAAGATCAATATGGCTCATGAAGCGGTTGAAGCCATGGCTCGGGAGGAACTTCTCAAGGCTCAGGCTGAGAAGAAATGTTAGCAAAACTAAGCCAAACCACGGCCTACCTGCCCAACTGCTTTGGCCAGGGTTTCATCGGCTGTTTGGATACTTTTCTGGTTGGCTTCATAGAGGCGGTTGATTTCAATCATTCGAACCATTTCTACAACGGGATCCACATTGGATTTTTCGAGGGCTCCCTGGATCACTTTAGGACGCTTGTTGTCGGGAACAATGGTGGCAGGACCAGAAAAATCGGTTTCTCTGTACCAGGTATAACCTTCTTTCGCAAGGTATCGTCTCTCCGGAAAATCCACAATTTTGAGCCGATCAATCAAGGTCATGTTTTTCCATTCATTGCCTGCTTTGTCGACAAAGTCCTCTGGTGAGTAGTCTAGATTGACGTACACATTGCCTTCTTGGTCTATTTTGAAGTTGTTTCTGGCAATACGAATGAATCCCTTTTCACCCAAAACTCGATTGCCATGCTTATCTACCAGATAACCATCCACAGAGATGTTAAAATTTCCGTTTCTGGTGTAGCGTTCTCCTTGTTCTGTCATAACGGTAAAAAAACCATCTCCCTCAAGGGCAAGATCAAAGTCATTCTCTGTTTCGAGAAGACTTCCTTGTTCAAATCGGATATAACTTTCGTTGAATTCTACGCCTGTACCAAGCTTTCCTACCACAGGAGCGAGATCATAGCTTCCCAAGGGAAATTTGACGACGCCGTCGTCATTTATGCGACGAATGAGCATTTCTGGAAAGGCTTTGGTGACACTGGTTTCTCTGTTATAACCATCAGTAT
>JBKBIS010000172.1:0-3968 GCA_046294145.1 Brevinematales bacterium
CCATACTCGGCCCCCTGAGAATTCAGTTGAGACTTTGATGCCTCAACAAAAGTCCCACCCAGAAACTCAACATTTCCACCAGTAGCTGGTTCCTGGGATGGAGACGTCTGGATAGAAGCAGTACTCGGCCTTTTTGCCAGTGTTACCCGAATGGTTTCCTTCTTTCCATCACGAAGAATCTCCAGAGTAATCGTAGAACCCGGCATCTGACTTCCTACCATAAGCTGCACCTCATCCGGAGAAGAAACCGACTTCCCATTCACCTTGAGAATAATATCACGGGCTTTTAACCCTGCCCTCTCTGCTGGTGTACCAGCCTCTACCCGGGCAATAAGTACCCCATTTTCAATCTTGAGAAGTTTTTTAGTAGTATCATCAATTTCACCAAGAACTACACCCATATAACCTCTTTCCACAGAACCTTTGGTAAGAATTTGATTGGCAGAAGCAATAGCGGTATTGATAGGAATAGCAAAACTGATACCCTCATAGGCACCTGTCTGAGAACGAATAGCCGTATTGATACCTATCACCTGACCACGAATATTAATGAGTGGCCCACCTGAATTTCCAGGATTGACGGCAGTATCTGTCTGAATAAACTTCTGAAAGCCCGTCATTCCCTGACGGCCCACAGCACTTACAATCCCAAGGGTGTATGTCCCGGACAGTCCAAAAGGATTTCCAATAGCAATGGCAAAATCTCCCACCTGCACCGTATCAGAATCACCGATAGCCACCACAGGTAAATTTTTCGCATTGATTTTCAAAATAGCAAAATCAAGCTCCTCATCATAACCCACGAGCTTAGCTTCAAATTGACGATTATCCGAGAGAACCACCACAATCTTGGTAGCCTCCTTCACGACGTGGTAGTTACTAAAAATATATCCATCCTTACTCACAATAAACCCAGAACCTGCACCCTGAAGTTTTCGGCGAAACTCCCTCGGCTGCTCACCAAAAAACCGACGAAAGAATGGATCATTAAAAAACTCTGCATAGGGATTAGGAATTACCTGCTCTCCCTCCACGGTAATACTCACCACCGCTGGCATCACACTTTTAGCAATATTACGAAGCACGTCTTGAAGGGCAAGTACGTGAGGCAGGTTGGGTGTATTTTCCACCACCTCATTTTTGTTTTGATAGGTAATATTCTGGGAAAAGAGATGAGTACAGGACAGGCCAAGCAAAAACATAACCACCATGGCAGAAATAAGCCAAGGCCATTTGTTGTGAGACAATCTCATCCTCTGTTTCATATATACCTCCGTTTTAGTGTTCTATTTAACTAATACACTTATAGTATACATATTTTTTCCCCAGATGTCAAGTAGTCTGAGAAATTTTTTTGCTTTTTTCTGCTCTTTTCCTTACCATAACCTCATAAGGAGAAAAAAGGAGATAATCCTGTGCGTATTATCATTAGTGGTGGGAAAACAGGTGGCCATCTTGTTCCGGGAATAGCTCTCTATGAAAAGGCAAAAGCCAGAGGACATGAGGTAGCTTATTTTCTTGGTCCTCAAGACGATCGTTTTGCCATCACCTCACGTATTGCAAGAGAAGACAGGTATATTGTACCCATTGGCTCTATTTCCAGAAAAATCTCCTTGAAAACCCCCCTCTGGATAGCCAGAATCCTCGGGGCCTTTTTTGTTACGATAAAAAAGGTGCGTCAGATACAGCCAGATGTTGTTATTATCACAGGAGGATACATCTCCAATCCAGTGGCTCTTTCTGCCTTGCTCCTGCGTATCCCCCTCTATATTCTTGAGCAAAACACCGTGGCAGGTATCACCAATCGCTTCTTTGCTCCTTTTGCCAGACAGATCTTCACATCATTCCCAAAAACAGAAAAGATCCCTCCTCATAAAGCTCTCTTTACAGGAAATCCAACCATTTTCTCCCTCCCACTTCCACGGCATCAGGCAAGACAATTTTTTACCCTACCCGAAGAGAACCTTTGTTTAGGTGTTATAGGAGGAAGTCAGGGAGCCAAGAAAATCAATGACGCTATATGGTCTCTGCTTCCCTTTCTGCAAGAAAATACTCTTTTTCTTCTCTGGAGTGTAGGAAAAAACACCTACACAGCCATGGAACAGGATGGAAGACTGGAAAAAATACAAAAAGACTATCCAAACGTGAGAGTTTTTCCTTTCATTGAACGGATGGATGCCTTCTGGGGGGCCTGTGATGGAGTTATAGCAAGAAGTGGTGCCACCACTGTAGCTGAAGTTATTTCCGCCAGCTGTCCAGCCTTATTTATCCCTATTTACAAATCTCCGGATGACCATCAAAAGAAAAATGCCCTGGCTCTTGTCAAGGAAGGTTGTGCTGATATACTCGAAGAACCTCAATTAACAGATCTTCTCCCAAAGGTGAAAGATTTTCTTGCCTCTCTTGCCCAGAAAAAAATCTCACTTCAACAACTTCGCACCCACTGGCAACATCATCCTGAGGAACAAATCCTCCAGATTATAGAAAATCAGAGAGAAAGGAGGTAGATATGCTTTCTCTATGGGATGAAGTAAGCCAGCAAAAAGAATCTCTACCTTATTTTCATCTTTTAATCGATGGATGCTGGAAGTGCCTTTCTTCAGGAGAGTTTCAGGATGTAATCAATCCTGCTACAAACAAGGTTATTGCTCGCGTTCCCCTGGCCAATCGAGAGGATGTAGAAAACGCCATTACCGCCGCCCATGGTTTTTTTCAAAAACTTACCTTTGATCCTTTAGAGCGTATAGAAATCATGCTCCATGCCTCAGAAATTCTCAAAAACTACCGTGAAGAAATGGCTCAAACCATTGTCCTTGAATCTGGTAAACCCATTTCCATTGCCTTTTCCGAGGTAGATGCTACCATTGAAAGGCTCCACCTTGTTCTTGAAGAGGTACGTGTTCTTTATGGAGAATACCTCCCAGGAGAATGGGTAAAAGACACAAAAGGAAAATTCGCTATTGTGAAAAGAAGACCATTAGGTGTAGTCGCTGCTATTGCTCCGTTCAATTATCCCCTCTTTATTGGGGCAGCCAAAATTATTCCCGCTCTTCTGGCAGGCAACACTGTCGTTGTCAAACCTGCCAGTGATACTCCGCTCTCTCTTATCCTATTTATCAGGATTCTGGAAAAGGCGGGTATGCCTGCTGGAAGCATTCACATTATCACAGGGAGTGGAAAAGATATTGGGGACGTATTGGTCTCTCATCCCCTTGTAAGAGCCATCAGTTTCACCGGATCTACCATGGTAGGAGAACATATTGCCAGCCTGGCAGGAATGAAACGCCTCCACCTTGAACTGGGAGGAAAGGCAGCTGCCCTTGTTTTCAGGGATGCAGATATCAAGACAACGGCTTCTCTTTTATGCAAAGGAGCATTTAGAAATTCAGGTCAGCGATGCGATGCGGTAAGTCGGGTACTGGTTGAAGAAAAGGTGGCTGACGAACTTCTTGTTGCTCTCCTCGAAGAAAGCAAAAACTACTTTTGTGGTGATCCCATGGATCCCAGAACCCCCATGGGAACAGTAATCAATGAAGGGGCTGCAAAACGTCTGGACTCTCTTCTTGAGGATGCTAAAAATCACGGAGCCCATTTCCTTGTTGAGAAAAAACGCGAAGGGCTTTTCTATCCTCCTCATATTGTGGAAATCAACACCGATTGCCGACTCGCCTGGGAGGAGATTTTTGGCCCTATCCTTCCGATTATCAGGATCAAAAACGAAAAAGAAGCTATAGAACTGGCCAATCAGTCTGAATATGGTCTGGATAGTTGTGTATTTACACAGGATATTGACAGAGCTTTCCGCGTAGCTGAAAAACTCCACGATGGAAGCATCACCATCAATTCCATTCCAGCCCATGGAGTGGGACATTTCCCCTTTGGTGGCAACAAGCGTTCTGGCATAGGACGAGAAGGCATCAAATATAGTATTGATGAACTTACTGAGCTCCATACAATCATTGTAAATC
>JBKBIS010000173.1:0-3947 GCA_046294145.1 Brevinematales bacterium
ATTTTTTCTGGTTGGAAGGTTTCTTTTAGTTTGTGGAATACGGTTGTATTCATTAGGACACTCCTTTTGTGTTTTCTTTTATGTTTTCGGTTTTTTTTGAAAAAGTTTGAGAGAGATGAAGGGAATTTTTTGGGTTGATTCATTTCTAAATATAACCACAATGTGAAAAAATTTTCTGTACAAAAGCCACGGGGTAATGGGGCTTTTTCTGAGTCTCACTCTACGGGACATAAGTAGCTATCATTGTAATATGCAAAGGGGTATGTTGAGATATTTCTTCTGGAAGGGGAAAAGTTTGTTCTCTGTTTTGCTGAAACAAGGTAATAGCTTTCGTGTTTTCCCTTTGTTATTGTCTTTTCATGGATTTTCTTTCAAAGAATGCTTTTCTTCCTTGCATTTTTCCTGAAAACTGACTATAATAAAGCGTAAGCGTAAAAAAACAGCTTGTATAAAAAATGAAGGAGGCCCTATGTGGACAGAAGAAATGGATAAGGAACTGCTTGATCTTTTATCTCAGTATAGTTATGCCCCCGAGCTTCTTGATCTTGCAGTGGAACAAAATTTTCCCCATCTCACCCGAATGGATATCTATCAGCGTATTTTCTACCTGCTTGGCAAGGTACAGCTTCTTCCATCTGAAATTTCTCTTGAGTGGACATCATTTCTTTCCTATCACCAGGAGCTCATGAGAAAACTTGGCCGGCCTGTGTCTATCCAGGTGGCTTTTTTAGACTATTTTTATGAATACAAAAACTACTACCATGATCCAATTGTTATTGAAAGAAGTATTTACAATTATACTCGCAATCAGACCTTTATTGATTCCCTCACCGGGCTTTACAACTACCGTTTTCTTCGAAACTTTCTTCAGAAGGAGAGCCGTAGGGCTGCCAGACATGGGGAAATGTTTAGTGTGATTCTTATTGATATTGATGATTTCAAATCTATCAATGATAGATTTGGTCATCTGGTTGGGGATATGGTACTTCAGCATACTGCCAAAATGATGCTCGAGGTGCTTCGACAGGAGGATATTGCGATACGGTATGGTGGAGATGAGTTTATGATTATCCTGCCTGAGACAGATCTTGAGGGAGCTAAGCGGTGTGTTGATAGAGTGCTTGCCCTGATGAAAGAGTCTACTCTTTATGTTCATGATGCACCCTTCCATGTAAGCTATAGTATGGGGCTTGCCACGTTTGGGTATCATAGTAAGGATTTTCTTCTTCTTTTAGAACTTGCGGATCGAGCTCTCTATGAGGCTAAAAAAGCTGGCAAAGGATGCTGGAGAACCACAGAAACAGTTTATCTTACTTCGTCCTCATAGAAGTAAGAATCGTAAATTTCTGGACAGTGTTTCTTGAGATCCTCTCGAAGCACTTGTTGAATCTCTTCGTGAGTAGAAATCTTTTTGACCGTATTCCAGAGCTCTTTGGTTTGCTGGACAGAAGATTTCAAAAGGATGGATTTGACAAGAGGGAGATAGGCAGGATTGACACTAAAAATCCGAAGTCCCATTCCCAGAAGGAGTCGCACATAGAGAGGATCCCTTGCCATTTCTCCGCATACCGATACAGGTTTTTTGTTGGCAGTAGCGGCTCGAATGGTGAGACGAATAAGAGCGAGTACGCCGGGGTTGAGAGGCTGGTAGTATTCGCTTACGTTTGGGTTGCCTCTATCTGCAGCGAGTGTATATTGAACGAGGTCATTTGTTCCTATACTGAAAAAATCTACTTCTTTAATGAGAGTAGATGCCATCATGGCTGCGGAAGGAATCTCTATCATGATTCCCAGCGGAATCCGGTAGTTAAAAGGTCTTCCTTCTCGTTTGAGATCTGAGATACACTCCTGAATAATCTCTTTTATCTGTCGAACTTCACTGAGGCTGGAGATCATGGGGATGAGAATACGAACATTGTCATTAAAAACACTGGAACGCATAATAGCACGAAGTTGTTGCTTGAAGAGTTCTTTTTCTTTGAGAAAGATACGAATAGACCGCCATCCAAGGAAAGGATTGGCCTCATGGACAGGATTGGCTAAAAACTTGTCTCCTCCGAGATCCAGGGTTCGGATGGTGACAGGTTTCCCGGCAAACAGAATGAGAAACTCCCTGTACAGATCAAATTGTTCGTTTTCGTTCATCATCCGCTGATTCTGAATAAAAATCATCTCACTTCGGAGAAGACCTATTCCTTCGGCTCCGTGCCGCATGGCAATATTGAGTTCCATAGAGTTAGAAACATTTGCCATCAAGGAAATCCCTACTTCATCAGTGGTGCGTGATGGAAGGTTAATGAGATGAAAGTTTGCTTCTTCCTGGGCTTTGTAATTCTTTTGCAGTTCATGATAGGTATTGATAGTCGTTTCATCAGGGTTGATGATAACCACTCCTTTGTAACCGTCCACAATCATGATGTCGTCTTTCTTGATGAAATTGAAGAGATCTTTGATACCAAAGACAGCTGGAATTTCTAGAGATTCAGCAATAATAGCCGCATGGGAGGTGGTGCTTCCTGTTTCTGTAGCAATACCCAATACTGCCCCCTGTTCAAGGTGAAGCACCTCGGCCGATGATATTTCCTCAGCTACGATGATAGCGGGATTATCTCTGGATGGTCGTTCAATAACTCCTCCCTGAAGATTGTGGGCAATACGATTGGCAAGCTCCTTGATATCCAGAAATCTTGCCTGAAAATAATCGCTCTCCAATGCCTCAAATCGCTTTTTGAGCTGGGAAAGTTCATAATGAAGGGCTGAAAGTGCATTGTAATAGTCGCTTTGTATGCGCTTTACCACATCCTTTTGAAAAAAATCCTCCTGAATAAGGTTATAGTGAAAGTCAAGGACGCTGGTATTTTTATCGGAGAGACGTTGTTGGGCCTGCTGACGCATGAGAAGGGTTTCTTGCCTGATGGCTTCAAGGGCCCTCTGATAAGCCTCTACCTCTTCCATGACTCGTTCGGCTTCAATTCGGGTATACCGGATGTTTTTCATGAGGTCATGACGGAGGATAACCCGTCCAATAACAATACCTCGAGAAATAGGTATTCCTCTTAAAAAGTAACCCATAGATTTCTCCTTTTTCCATCTCCATTATACCACTTTTTTCAAAAAGGTGCAATATTTTTGTTTTTCTATCCCTTTTTCAGAATCTCCTGAGCTACCCGTACGGCATCTACGGCATCGACAGCATAGTAGGCTCCAATACTCGATGCGAATTGTCGGGTTACAGCGGCTCCTCCTACCATCACAGGAGTTTTCATATTTTCCTTTTCAAGAAGCTCCATAAATTCAGCCATTCGTGGCATGGTGGTTGTCATCAGAGCTGACAGGCCGATAATATCCGCCTGATTTTCTCTTGCCACTTCGTAGATTCGCTGGGCAGGGACATCCTTGCCAAGATCTATTACCTCAAAGCCTTGGTTTCGGAGCATGAGAATGACAATATTCTTGCCAATATCATGAACATCTCCCTGGACGGTAGCAAAAACGAGTTTTCCTTGGGATTTCTGACCCTCTGAACGAAGGAGAGGCTCCAGTTTTGCAAAGGCTTTTTGCATGGTTTCGGCTGAAAGGAGAAGCTGGGGTAGAAAGTACTGCCGTTTCTCGTACAATTGCCCTACCTCCGTAATTGCCGGAATAAGAAGATTGTCGAGAATATCCTTGGGAGCTAAAGAGTTGGCAAGTGCCTCTGCAAGAAGTCCATCAATGGAATCCTTCTGTCCTTTGATGATGGCCTGTCTAATTTTCTCTTCCAGTGGCATATCTTTTGTGTGTGAGGAAGAGACGGTGGAAGGGGTTGTGACCTTTTGGTTGGAGTAGAGATGAATGTACTCCATGGCAGAGGGATCTCGTTCGAGAAGCACATCGGATGCCCGTACCAATCCCATTTGTTGCTCATCCAGTGGATTTACAATCGCTGAGGTGAGTCCTGCTTCCATGGC
>JBKBIS010000174.1:0-3939 GCA_046294145.1 Brevinematales bacterium
GGCAAAAATGAGGGTGACGAACTTACGGTTACCATCCCTGCTGCAGAAGCCTACGGAGATTACAATCCAAATTTTCGCTTTGAGGTAGAAAAGTCCCAGATAGAAGGGGCTGATCGCTTTGAAGAAGGCATGTTTGTATACGGTCAGGATGGGGAGCACTACCATATCTTCCGTGTTGTGGGTATTGGCTCAACCACGATGACACTGGATGGCAATCATCCCCTCGCTGGAATGGATCTCGTGTACGAAATCAAAATCCTCAAAGTCCGTGATGCAACCAAAGAAGACTTTGATGAACTCATGGGCCATGATGGTTGTGAGGGCTGTGATTGTGACGACGACTCTTGCGATTGTCACTAAAAGTATACCAAAGAGGTAACCATGTTTTGGATTTCTGAAATTGTCTCTTGGTATATGGATCACATCAATTATTGGTCTGTATTCCTTTTGATGACCATTGAAAGTTCTTTTATTCCTTTCCCTTCAGAGGTGGTCATACCTCCAGCAGCTTACCTTGTCGCCAAAGGAACATTAAACGGGTGGGGGGTCATGTTCTCGGGTACTTTAGGAGCGTTAGCTGGAGCTCTCATCAACTATGTTCTTGCTGTTATCATTGGAAGACCTATTCTCTATGCTTTGGCTGATAGCAGGTGGCTCCATTTTCTTCTCATTACAAGAGAAAATGTAGAAAAGGCAGAGAAGTTTTTCTTCAGGTATGGTAATCTCTCTACTTTTATTGGTCGCTTCGTGCCAGCTATAAGACAACTCATTTCTGTTCCTGCTGGTCTTGCCAGAATGCCACTTGTTCCTTTCATCATCTATACTTTCCTGGGGGCTGGGCTCTGGAATGCCATACTTTTTGTATTGGGTTATCTCTTCTACCAACAAAAAGCCTTCTTTGAGAAGTATTATCATCTCATCACGTATGCCATCATTGCAGGGTTTATTCTTTTTGCAGGATGGGTTGTGTACAACGGCCTGAAACCATCAAAAAAAGAGGAAGAAAAGGCATGAAAGACGTGAAATTTGGGGTGGTTGTTTTCCCGGGAACAAACTGTGACAAGGATACCTACTGGGTCATACAATCCGTATGCAAAAAAGATGTACGCTATGTATGGCATACGGAAACAGATATTTCAGACATTGATGTAGTAGTCCTTGCAGGGGGGTTCTCTTATGGGGATTATCTGAGAAGCGGAGCTATTGCTCACTATTCCCCTATTATGAAAGCTGTCAAGGAGCATGTAGACAAAGGCAAACTTGTTCTTGGTATATGCAATGGTTTTCAGATCTTAGTAGAAAGTCATCTCCTGAAAGGGGCCTTTCTTCACAACAAAACCCAGCACTTTCTCTGTCAGAAACAGTATCTCAAGGTAGCAAACACCAATTCCCCTTTTACCATGAAGTATAAAAGAGACGAAGTAATTCAGATACCTATCGCCCATGGAGAAGGAAATTACTACCTTCCCCAGGCTGACTTAGATGAAGCTCTCAGCTACGATCTCATTGCCTTCAGATATTGTGATAGAGAAGGTAGAGTCAACGAAAACACCAATCCTAATGGCTCAACGGACAGTATTGCAGGGATTCTCAACAAGCAAAAAAACGTGCTTGGCATGATGCCGCATCCAGAGCGTAGTAGTGAGATTGAAATGGGTTCCACAGACGGCAAACGAATTTTTGAAGGAATTCTCCAATGGATCCAGAGCGCCTAAAAGAGCTTTTGCGCCCTGAAGTTTTGTCTCTTGCTCCCTACGTAGCCGGCAAGACGCCACACAAAGGAAAAGGGCGTACTCTCAAACTAGCTTCAAACGAAAATCTTGTTATAAATAATCATGATGTCAATTGTCATCTCAAGAAAGTACTTTCTTCATCACTTGCCTACTATCCTGACTCACACCAGCATAGGCTCAAAGAAGCTCTGGTACAGTTTCTTTCTCAGAGCGGTTTTGCTATCTCTGAGGATCAGATCGTATTTGGTGATGGATCCGGAGAATCTATTCAGATGGTGATGAATTGTTGCCTCTCTTTTCAACATACAGTGGTGATCCCTGAGAAAAGTTTCAGTCTCTATAAAACCAGGGCACTTCTTGCAGGAGCCAGGATCATAGAGGTTCCAAGAAAAAAGGATTTCACTGTAGATCTTGAGGCTCTCAGAGAGGCTGTATCCCGCTCTCGTGCCAAGCTTGTGGTTTTTTCCAATCCTGACAATCCAACATCGACCACACATCCTCTCAGTTCTATAGAACATTTCCTCTCCTCTGTCCCTGAAGATACACTTGTCCTTCTCGATGAAGCCTATATTCACTTTTTTGACTGGAAACAGAGTGCCCTCTCTGTTCTTTCCCGTTATCCCAATCTCATAGTTATGCATACCCTTTCCAAAGCTTTCGGACTGGCTGCCCTCCGAGTCGGATATACCATCTCTCATAGAGAAATTGCCCAAGAGATAGAAAAAACACGACTTCCTTTTAATCTTGGTCTTCTTCCACAGGAAGGAGGCATTTACCGACTCTCTCATCCCGAACCCATGTGGAAAAGTGTTATGATTATCCAAAAAGAGAGAGAAAAATTAGAGGCTTTTCTCAAAAAACAAGGAATCCTTGTCCCGCCTGCCGGAGGGAATTTTGTCTTCTGCGACTTTGGGACCTCATATCTTTCTCTCTTACAAGGGCTGGAATCCCATGGGATCACAGTAAGATCCCTGAGCTCCTTTGGTTTTGAACCCCACTTTGTACGAATCACCGTAGCATCAGCGAAAGATATGAACTACTTCAAACAGACGTTTCTTTCTGTTCGAGAGGAAGTTCAACAATAAAGAGGCTACCCTTGCCTTTTTCACTCTGAACAGAGATTTTTCCTCCATGACGAAGCACCAGACTCTTCACAATGGCCAAGCCAAGTCCCGTTCCCCCTGTCTTTCGAGAACGAGATTTATCTCCTACATAAAACCTATCAAAAAGATAAGGAAGATCCTTTTCCTTAATACCAATACCTGTATCCTGACAGCTTATACACACCCATGCATCCTTTACAGAAACAGAAAGAATCACCTCACCAGAATCCGTATAACGAAGGGCATTTTCCACTAAGTTAACAAGAATCTCCTCAAGAGCCACAGGATCGGCCTCAATGAGAGGAATATCCTTTGAGAGTTCCACCACAAAACGAATACCCTTTTCCTGAAAACGAGGAGAAAAAATAGCCTCAATCCTTCTGACTATATCGTCTACATGACATTTTTCCAAAGAAAGAGGCCCCAGTTCAAAACGATTAAGAGAAAGCAAATCCTGAGAAAGCCTCACAAGACGGGAAACATGCTGAACAACAATCTCAAAACTTTTTTTCTGTTTCTCCGTAATGGTAGGCTCCATAATCTCCAAATACCCCTGAATTGCCGTGAGAGGAGTTTTAAGTTCATGGGCAGCATAGGCAATAAACTCTTTCTCCCGATCTTCTCTTTTGATTTCCTCTGTTTTCTCAATAAACATAACCAGGAAACGATTTTCCATCAAGGGAGAAACAAAAAGAGTATAGTACCTCTCCCGAATAGGGATTGGTTCGCTCTGTCCCTCTCCCTTCTGCAAGAGAGTTTCCAGGGATCTCATCAAAGGATAAGATGGAATCTCCCAGCAAAACCCCTTCGCCTCAAAATTTTTTTGAAATGCTCTATTCGTAAACAAGAGTTTCCCATGCGTATCTGTAAGCATAACAGGAAAAGGAAGTGCCTCAATAATCTCATGCCACTTGTCAAGTTCTTTCTGAAGGGACGCCTGCGTTCTTGCAGCCTCTCGAAGGAGATTTTTCCAGGCAAAAATCTCCTCATCCAACTCTCGAAGCCATCCTTCTTTTCTCACTAAGCCCTCTTTCAGGATCCAACGAAACAAAAAGAAAAGTCCACCCATCCAAAATGTTTGAGCTATACTCAACAAAAAAAAA
>JBKBIS010000175.1:0-3933 GCA_046294145.1 Brevinematales bacterium
GTTCTGGAGCAATTTCCACCCAATACGAAGGAACCTATCTCGAAAAGAATGGTCTTCTCAAGATGGATATCTTGGGACTCGCAAACCTCAGCATAATCAAAGACACACTCGAAAAAATCTGGCATAATCATCACCTTCATCTTGATATCCAGCAAATTCCCCTTGATGATCCTGAAGTTTATGCCACCTTTTCTCGTGGAGAAACCAAAGGCATCTTCCAATTTGAATCGGCAGGAATGACCGAATATCTCAAACAACTTCAACCGACCTGTATTGATGATCTGATTGCTATGAATGCCCTCTACCGTCCTGGTCCTCTCGAACAGATTCCTGCTTATATCAAACGAAAAAAGGGGGAGGAACCCGTTGATTGTTTCCACGAAAACCTCAGGCCCATTCTTGAAAGCACCTATGGGATTATTGTGTACCAGGAACAAGTGATGCAAATTGCCCAGGTTCTGGCAGGTTTTAGCCTGGGAAAAGCCGACAATGTACGTCGTATCATGGCCAAGAAAAAACCAGAAGACCTTGCCAAAATCCGTCCCGAGTGGATTGAAGGAGCACTCGCCAATGGATATTCCCGGGAACTGGCAGAGAAGATTTTTGAGATTCTTGTACCTTTTTCTTTTTACGCCTTCAACAAGTCTCATTCTGCAGCCTATGCCATTCTTGCCTATCAGATTGCCTATCTCAAGACACACTTTCGCCCCGAATTTATGGCAAGCCTTCTCACAGCCAATATGAACAAAACAGAAGATGTGCAGGCCTACTGTGAAGAAAGTACAAAAGCAGGTATTTCTATACTTCCCCCTGATGTCAACCATAGCATCTATGAGTTTCAAGAAATCCGTCTGGATAACGGAAAATGGGCTATTCGCTTTGGGCTTGGGGCCATCAAGGGCATGGGAGAAGGTTTTGCCAGAGCCATGGAAAAAGAACGAACAGAGAGAGGCCCTTTTCAAAGTTTTGAGAACTTCATCGAAAGAATGCACTCCCATCCAGAATTCCGTCGACCTGTGGTAGAAATTCTTCTAAAAGCCGGCGCTTTTGATAATCTCTTTGGAGAAAATCGACAAACCAAAAAAGCCCTTTACTTGGATCACATAGAATGGTACATTGATCACTACGAGCAAAAAACCAAAGACAAAGCCAATGGAATGAGTGGCCTTTTTGACTCCCTTGAAATTGAAGTCTCATCCCAGATAGAAAACAAAACCCGTACTCTCACTCTTCAAGAAGAATTCATCCTGGAAAAGGAAGTTATGGGATTTTCTCTCTCCAATAGATTCCTTGCTGAGTACCAGGAAAAAATGAAAAAATATTGTTGGATTCCTGAAAGCACCCTTTCTCTTATTCCTTTGAATACACCCTTTCCCATCTGGGGTTACTTAGGTGAAATAATCACGAAAACAACCCAGAAAGGAAAACCCTTTGCTATTTTTCGGCTTTTTTACGAAAACACGAGTATAAAATTAAGTATTTTTTCACCGGAGTATGAACGCTTCCAGAAGATCATACAAGAAAACCAGTTTGTGTACATCCTAGTCCAATACAGTCCTGGAAAAGATGGCAATATCTACACTAACATCATAGAGATGGCATTTCTTGATACTCTTTTCTCTAAAAGACCCACAATCCGAGAACTTCATCTCCTCTGGAGTGGCAAAGATGAAGATACTACTACTCTCAAAGCTTCACTACAAAATCTTTATAGTATCCTCCAGACACCGGAAAACCATGGAAGCATTCGTCTTGTCCTTCATATAGACACAAACCAGGGAGTAAAAACCCTTCGTCCTCACGAAAACTATTCTCTTACCTTTTCTTCTCAGCTGACAAACACCATCAAAAATCTTCCCTGCCTGAAGGCCTACTGGTTTATCCTGGGAGAATTGCAATCCTGAAGCGTGTATAGACAATCTATACATCAAGAAAATCTCTCGCATGTTGATGTCATCAGAAAACACAAACATACGTATGTACCGGAACACAGAAGAGCATTATACGTAGTGAGATAAAAATAAAACACATACGTTTGACTTCTTTTCAATTTCATGCTACAATTCGCAGGATTCATTCCATCACAAGACCAAAAAAGGGGGATTTATGAAGACAAAAAAAGAAAGCTTTTCAGAATCCTATGAAAAAATATTGCTGACAAAGAGATTTTTTCTCATGTTTCTCATACTCTTTGGAAGTGTCACAACCTTATTTTCTGAAATTATCCAACCTTATGAAAAGGTACCCCCTACTAAAGAAGATCTCCAAGATTTCTCTCAGAAAATTATTTTTCTCCGCAGAGAATATACAGATGATAAAACTCCCCTCCATAGTATATGGATAGCCAATCAAGATGGCACTTTACCGCGATTTATTTCTTATTGTTCTCTGGCTATGGGAGCATTAGAACCTGGTATCCGGGTTCAGTTGTCTCCTGATGGCAAAAAGGTAGTGTTTACAAGCCTTCTCAGTTCCACAGCAAAAAAATTAGGCATAGAAGAAGAAGGTATATGGTTATATGATCTTGAACAAAACAAAAAAGAGCGAATTATTCCTCTTATCCTGGGACAAATACTATGGTCAAGCAATTCTCAATACATATACTATGAAAAAGGAAAAGATGGGGTTTTTAAATTCAATACATCTACAGGAAAGACCACCAAAATAGTACAGACAGGCCAGATGGAGCAAATAAAGGATTCTACTGGTAGAGAGTTTCTGGTAGCAATCAGTCTATCCCTGAAAGATATATCTCCGCGCAATGAAATCTTATTCACCAGAAATTGTTATGATTTTTTTAGTGAAGTGAAAGAAGAAAAAACCGGAAAACAAACCACAAAAACATTAACAGCTTTCCCGCGCCAACATATATGGATAATGGATGAAAATGGAAATAGTATGAGAGAAATAACCGTGGGAGAAGAACCAAAATGGGTAGATGGTGGAAAGAAGATTCTATTTGAAAGAAAAGAAGAATTTTACGGCAATAAAATTAATGTTTTGTGGCTTATCTCTTCTGATGGAACAAAAGAAATAAAAATCGGCTATGGAAAATATCCTGCTGTTTCTCCTAATGGAAAACAAATAGCCTTTGTAAAAACAGGAGAGAACCAAAAACCATTGGCATGGTTTTATGTGTGTATCTTTGACATAGAGACGCATTCTCTGAAAGTTATCACACCCGAGGATAACTGGGAGGATTTTTTTGAAAGTTATATTTCTTCTTTCAAAAAAAATTTTCGGGGTTATTTCGTAACTACACCAAATCTCGTATGGATAACTGAGAACAAACTCTTGTACCACACAGATTATGGTGTATTTCTTGCAGATGTAGAAAAACATATTTCAAAGCCAATATTCTTCTGGGTGAGAGTGAGCCCATTTGAAGGAATATCATATGTCAAAGATGACGATACCATCGTGGGCACTTTTGCCATGGATCCCTCCACAGCAAGGAGAAAAAACCATCCAATGAGAAAAAATACGGAGTGGGAAGAATATGATCTTGGAGAATTATCACTGGATAAAAAACAAAAAACCATCTTCTTAGAAAATGGTTTTTTGCCCATGAGAATCATGTCAAAATGAGAGGGAAAAGTCACAGGCAACAATTTCCTATCCCTCATATCATGTCCCGAAGAATACAACACCTACCACTGAGAAACCCTCGTAAAAATTATTTCAGATCAAACTTATTTTTAAAGAGTTTGTATGAAGTTATTGGTCTGTCTCGCCTCGCAATAAAAACATAGGGATTTTGAACATTTTTTTCAAAAAGGCAAGCATTCTTTTTTCATTTCTAAAAAAAGAAAGGCTCCTCATAAACGGAGCCCTTGAAAAAAATATTTTTTTTTCAATTCAAAAAACCTAAAGGAAAACCAAAAAAATTCGATACTCATAATGAAAGAAAAAACAAAAAATAAAAATTCAGGG
>JBKBIS010000176.1:0-3927 GCA_046294145.1 Brevinematales bacterium
ATTGTATCTCTCTTTGGGGGAAAACTTTTCGCCCCTCTTATCGCCAACTCAAATCATTTCTCAACCAACATCCTAATGCCCTTCGAATTGCCCTCAGCGCCACCGTCACTCCTATCGTGAAAAGGGATATTCTTTTCTATCTTGGTCTTCGCTCACCTGTTATCATCGAAGAATCCCCTATACGAAAGGATATCTCGCTCCACCTTTACGCCAAAGAAAATCTCTTCCCCATGTTAAAAAAAATCCTTTCCACAAGCCCCTGTGGCATTGTGTATGTACAGTCTCGCTATACCTGTGAAGCACTTTATTTTCTTCTCTCCGAGCATTTTCTCATTGAAATGTACCACGCTGGCCTTGAAAAAAACCAACGAGAACAGGCTTTGAAACGTTTTCTCTCTGGTGAAGTCCGTTGGATGATCGCCACTTCAGCCTTTGGGATGGGCATTGACAAACCCGATATCAGAACCATCGTCCACATCCAGCCCCCTCCATCTATTGAGGATTATCTCCAGCAAATTGGCCGTGCAGGAAGAGATGGAAAAGGAGCCACCACCTATCTTCTCCTCTCCCCCTCTCGCTTGATGAGTTTGAACAAGCGCCATCAACTCTCTTTCTCTTTTGTTCTTTTTGCCTTACTCAAAGGGCATGGTGAAAAACTGGCCAGGCTTGTGTATGAAAATCACCTCTGGAAAGCGATGCGAAACTGGATAGCCGAAGGCCTCTCTCCCTCCTTTTTAGAAGCGTATTTTGCCGGCACACATACCCCATCTTTCCGATATGGGATTCCTTTTTCCACCTTTGTTTCTCTCTTGCAAGGAACAAACAGCTACTTTCTTTTCCCTCTCTATGGCAAGAAAAGAGGATTATCTCTTCCGGTTTTTGTCCGCTGGCTCTGGCAAAATATCACTACCCACAGAATACGTATCCGTTTCACTCATGATTCTCTATGGATCTATCCCGGAGGAAAGTATGAGTGATAATCTCTTTGATACCCCTTTTTCTTTCTGGATATGGGCTATTGTGTATGACATTTTAGCAGGACTTTTTTTCTGGCTACCGAGAGCCCTTCGTCAGAAAATAGTAAAACCCTTGCAAAACGTTTTAGAAGAAGCTATTATTCTTGCGTATCTCACCGATGGAAGTGATATAGGATTTTTTGAGAGCTTTATTCTCGGTGCAGATAGAACAAAAGAAATGGCAGAGGATGTGTACAAGATACTTCAGATCCATCAGCGTGCCAATCTCAAAGAAAAACTCTGTACTCAACTCCCGGACAAACGTCTCAAGGAAGAAAGTCAGGACATCCTCTGTGGCTTTGTGCAGGATAAAAAACGTCATGTAGTAGATATCCTCAGAAATAGGGGACAGATTATCCCCTATCTTCACAAACGGTTAGCCTTCAGAAGGCCAGTTCTTCATGCCCTTTTGTGGTTCGGATACACAATCTTAGGTCGATAGATGAAAACGCTGGAATTATTAGCCCCTGCCAGAGACCTTGAGACCGCCAAAGCAGCCATAGATGCCGGTGCTGATGCTATTTATATGGGAGGCCCCGCCTATAGTGCCAGAGCCCAAGCACACAACTCTATAGAAGACATCACCTCTGCCGTCGAATATGCTCACACCTTTTCAGTCCGTGTGTACGTTACCCTCAATACACTTCTCTTTGATGAGGAATTACCAGCCGTAGAAAAAATGATTCATGAACTCTATCAAAGGGGAATAGATGCCCTGATCATTCAGGACATGGGGATCCTCTCCCTTGATCTTCCCCCTCTGCCTCTCTTTGCCAGTACCCAGTGCCATATTACCAAGCCAGAAAAAGCCCGTTTTCTCCAAGAGTTGGGCTTTCAAAGACTCATTTTAGAACGTTCTCTTTCTCTTACCGAAATACACGCCATTCGAGAGGCAACCTCTCTTGAATTAGAGGCTTTTGTTCATGGGGCCATTTGCATCAGTTATAGTGGTCAATGTTATCTAAGTTACGCTTTAGGTGGGCGGAGTGGGAATAGAGGAGAATGTGCCCAACCATGTCGTCTCTCTTATCAATTATTGGATAGATACCACAACCCCATAGGCCATCCAAGATACTGGCTCTCTCCAAAAGACCTCTCTCTCATCGATCACCTTGAAAGCCTCATAGAGGCTGGTATTACCTCTTTCAAAATAGAGGGAAGACTCAAGGATAGAACCTACGTCACTAATGTGGTTTCTGCCTACCGTGAAGCCCTCGACACCATTATCGCCAAAAAAGGCTACACAAAAGCCTCTTCAGGGAATATTTCTCGATCGTTTATTTCCAACCTTTCCAAGTCGTTCAATCGTGGGATGACCTCTTACTGGCTCCACGGAAGAGAAAAGAAAAGCGCGAGTGTTCTATCCCTTTATACCCAGAAATCGATCGGAGAATTCATCGGCATTGTCACCTTTGCCAACCATCAATTTTTTCTTTTAGATAGAGAGCACCATCTCACCGCCAGTGACGGCATCTGTTACTTCGACAAAAATAAAAATCTCCAGGGAACACGTATCAATACAGTAAAAGATGGCAAAATTTTCCCGGAAGTAGGAAAATTCATTCGCAAGGGATATCCCATCTACCGAAACCACGATGCGGAATTTTCTCATCTTCTCCAAACCCATCCCCCCAAAAGGACCATCCCTATCACGATTACTGTCGAAGAGACCGCAGCAGGTCTGCTTCTCTCTGCTACAGATCCCGCCGGCTTCACCGCTTTTCTTGACATAACCTGTGCTAAAACCTTAGCTGAAAACCCAGAGTTAGCCACTGAGAATCTCACAAGACAGCTATCCCGGCTTGGTAATACCCCCTACCAGATTTCTTCTGTTGAAATTCACTGGCAAAACCCCCTCTTTTTCCCTGTGTCTCAGATCAATCAGTGGAGAAGAGAACTCATAGACAAACTGCATACCACTCGACTCTCCCACTACCATCGCCTTCTCCTCCCCCATCATCTTCCAGAAAAACTCTCTTTCGCCTTTTCTCCCCCTTTTGTTGATTACCGGCTCAATGTTCTGAATTCCAGGGCTTTTTCTCTTTATACCTCCTATAACATTCAGCCATCAGAGATGGGAGCAGAAAAAGGTCTTGATATGACAGGCAAGGTAGTCATGACCACAAAAACATGCTTAAAACTTGAGCTTGGTCTCTGTGAACGATTTCCACCCTACCATGACGATCGTGTAGAAATCCCTCCTCACACAAAACCACTTGAACCTCTCTATCTCAGTACCTCACAAACCCTTCTCAGACTGGAATTTGATTGTCAAGCGTGTGAAATGCGAATTATTCTAATATCTCACAAAAAACGATAATGTTCCTTCAAAAGCCTTATAGTCTTCTGATACACTTCATTAAGAGAAGATGAAGACATCGTAGGCGAATATGCCATCGCTTCCAGTGTCTGGAAGATCATCTCCAACTCTCTTTTCTCCTCTTCTGTAAACCCCCTTTTCCGAAGAAGCTCAAGAAGAGAACCCTTATCCACATGACGAGGAAGTTTTTCCCTATCCAGAAGGAAAGAAAGAAGTGCCCGATAAAGTTCCTGAGCAAAACGCTTCCCATCTCCCTGTTTAAGAATCTCAGATGCAAGCGAAAAATAACTCTCCATCTGAGTCAAAGAACGAACATAACCTGCATACACCCTATCCTCTCCCAGCCTCTTCTCATGCTGTTGCCAGAACACAAATAGCCACGGAGAAACCACTATAACAACCACCATCAGCCAGAAAAACCAGTATCGACCCACATAGTCAATTCTACGAGAAGATTTCAGGACCAGAGGAGAAAAATTCTCCTCTGGCTCATCAGCCGGTACAACCTGCACACGCTGGCCAGGAAGCACAAGACGTTTTTTTTGTCCCCTTTCATCCAGGTAAAACAACTCACGAAAAGGAATCTCATAC
>JBKBIS010000177.1:0-3927 GCA_046294145.1 Brevinematales bacterium
CCCCTACATTGGGCTCAAGTGTGGTAAAAGGATAATTTGCAATCTTGGGGCGAGCATGAGTGAGACGCGAGATAAGCGTGGATTTCCCGGCATTCGGAAAACCCACAAGCCCAATATGAGCAATCATCTTGAGTTCAAGACGAAGGTGCTTATTTTCTCCGGGTTTACCTGCTTCTGCATAGAAGGGAGTTTGATTGGTGGCACTCTTGAAATGAACATTTCCTCTTCCTCCCCGGCCTCCCTTAGCTATAATGGTACGAATCCCGGGCTCCGTGAGATCAGCCAGAAGTTCGTTCGTCTCAGCATCCCACACCATTGTTCCCGGTGGCACCTCAATAATCGTGTCCTCTCCATTTCTCCCATGCATCTGTTTTCTCATACCATTTTCGCCATTTTCGGCACGAAATCTTTGTCTGTTATGGATGTGAGAAAGAGTCCGAAGATGGGGATTCACCACAAAAACAATATCTCCCCCGTCCCCACCATCACCTCCGTCTGGACCACCATGGGGAATATATTTCTCCCGACGAAAACTCTTTGAACCATCTCCCCCCTTGCCAGCTGCAACCCAGATTTCCACCTCATCCTTGAAGACCATCATTCCTCCCGGTGCTTCCAAATCCCCCCTCTCCCCTCAAAGTTGGAGAAAGTTCTTCCACAAGAGTGAACTGAACCTGAACCACAGGGGCTATCACCAGCTGAGCAATTCTATCCCCCGGATGAATCGTATGAGACTCAGAAGAGAGATTGACAAGCAAAACCATCACCTCTCCTCGATAATCCGCATCAATCGTACCAGGAGCGTTCGGAATAGAAAGCCCCACTTTGCCAAGTCCACTGCGAGGACGCACCTGACCCTCATACCCTACAGGAATCTCAAGAGCAATACCAGTGGGGATACTCACCACCTCACCAGGTCGAATCACAACAGGAACATCAATACAGGCTACCAGATCAGCCCCCGCGGCATGATCTGTTTTATAGACAGGAAGAGAGGCTTTCTTGTTCAATTTTTTTACCTTAACCTGCATATCAATCCTCAATCAAAAACTCACGATTATCAATGAGACGTGTTGAACCAATAAACACCGCCAGTGCCAGAAGAACATGTCCCCGAAGTGACAACACATTCTCAAGAGTAAAAGCATCCACAAAAGAAACATAATCAATACGAGCCTCAGGAACCTCTGTCATAATAAAACCCCTCAGTCTCTCAGTGAGAGCCAGTGCATCTCTCTCCCCTTTCTGTACCAGTGCCTCAGCCAACTGAAGTGTACGAAAGAGAACCAGTGCCTTCTGTCTTTCCTCTGAAGAAAGGTAACGATTTCGCGAACTCATGGCAAGACCATCGATTTCCCGGACAATAGGCATAGGGGTGATACGAACTGGCATATTGAGATCTCTTACCATACGCTCAATAATACGGTACTGCTGATAATCCTTTTTGCCAAAATAGGCCTCGTCAGGCATCACAATGTGAAAAAGCTTTGCCACAACTGTGGCAACTCCCCGAAAATGGCCGGGACGAGAAAGACCACACAAATGTTCAGGAAGCTTTTCGACAATAACATAGGTCTCAAAACCTTCCGGATAAAGCTCCTTCACCGACGGGTAAAAAATCACATCCACCATCTCTTGTGCAAGAAGATCTCTATCCTGCTCAAAGGTACGTGGATAACGACTGTAGTCCTCTTGTGGTCCAAACTGCAAAGGATTGACAAATATACTCACAACCACTCTCTCATGGTGCTTCCTTGCCTCGCGGACTAACGAAAGATGCCCCTCATGAAGCGCTCCCATCGTAGGTACAAACCCAATAGAAAGACCTTCTCTTTGCCAAGATCGGGAAAGGGTTTGCATCTCAGAAACTGTTTCTATTACCTGCATTTATTTCCCCTTTCTGGCCTGATACTCAAGTGCTGCCTTGATAAAGGAAACAAAGAGGGGATGAGGAGCCAGAGGCGAAGATTGAAATTCCGGATGGAATTGGGTTCCTATAAACCACGGATGATCAGAAAGTTCTACAGTTTCCACAAGATCATTCTCAGCTCGTCCAGAAATCACAAGCCCTTTGCTCTGCAAAAGTTCGGTATAATCAGGGTTTACCTCATAACGATGGCGATGGCGTTCAATGATAGCATTTTGATTGTAGATAGTATGAATATGAGTCTTTGGAGCAAGAAAACACTTACTTCCCCCCTTGCGCATCGTACCACCCATATATTTCACACCCTTGAGGTTATCCAGAAGATCTATCACCGGCTGGCTTGTAGCCGGAGCAAACTCCGTTGAATGAGCCTCTGTAAGCCCGCACTCATTTCTGGCAAACTCTATCACCATACACTGCATACCCAAACAAATCCCAAAGGTAGGAATTTTGTGCTTACGACCATAATAAATCGCTTTGATCTTTCCTTCAATACCCCGGTTACCAAATCCACCCGGAATAAGAATAGCATCGATTGACGAGGGAATAATACCAACAAACCCTATCTCTTTCAGGATTCTGGCCACCCGTTTTCGATCATCCTCCTTGATATCAGGTGAGAGAAGATAGGTGTTCTTGGTCACCTCCTTCTCATAGACAGACCGAAGAAATGCCTGATCTCTCTCATCAGAAATCTTTGGAAGAATGTTATTATTGAAATACTCAGCAGAAACCCGATAAAGAAGTCCTTTTTCTGCATCATAGTTTTCCGCTTCATAGTCTTCAGCATCTATTTTGATAATCTTCACCTGACAATCATGGGGAAGTCCTCCATGCTTCAAAGCCGCATCTACAGACTTGTACGTATCCTCCAGCATCACATATTTTCCCACCATGGCCACATGCACCGTTTTGGTAGCATATTTAAATGTGGAGACAATCTTTTCCCAGGCGGAAAGGTTGGGTTTACGATAGGGAAGTCCCAATTTTTCAAGGATAATACGATCAGCTCCCTGCTGGTGAAAGAGAAGAGGAACCTCATAAATAGTAGAAAAAACATTCACCGCTGAAAAAATACAACTCTCGTCAATATTACAGAAAAGAGCTATCTTGCTCTTGAGACTTTCCGGCAAAAAGACATCAGCCCTACAGAACAGAAAATCTGGCTGAATACCCATAGACATAAGTTCCTTCACCGAATGCTGAGTGGGTTTAGTCTTGAGCTCACCTGAACCAGCAATCATAGGAACCAATGTCAGATGCAAAAATTTCACATGATTTCTGCCTTCCTCAATAGCAAACTGTCGAATGGCTTCCAGAAAAGGAAGTCCTTCAATGTCTCCCACCGTTCCACCCAGTTCCACAATGACAATATCAGAGTTTTTGCCTTCATCACAGAGACGAATCCGACGCTTGATCTCATCAGTGATATGTGGAATAACCTGAACGGTTTTCCCAAGATATTCTCCCCTGCGCTCGGCATCAATCACATGTTTATAGACCTGTCCTGTTGTCAGACTATTTGCTTGAGTGGTCTCTATTTGAAGAAATCTTTCATAATTTCCAAGATCAAGGTCTGTCTCTGCTCCATCAATCGTAACAAAAACCTCCCCATGCTGAAAAGGACTCATCGTCCCTGCATCCACGTTGAGATAAGGATCTATCTTCATCATGTTGACCTTGTACCCTGCTGCCTTGAGCAAGGCACCAATAGAAGCCGCTGTAATACCCTTACCCAGCGACGAACATACACCCCCTGTAACAAAAATATACTTCTTGTGCTCCATACGATACTCCTCTGTCCCTTGCCGTATATTATACAACAGAGACGGAAAAAGTGCAATTTTGAGAGCCATGCACAAGAGAAGAATACAGACAAACAAGAAAGCCCTTTTCTCAGAAAAAAAGACAACCCTGTTTCAGCAAAACGTGTTTTGCTGAAACATCTCCATAGCCAGTATTCCTTGTTTCATAAAAAAGGGGTAGAGAAAACCTCTACC
>JBKBIS010000178.1:0-3826 GCA_046294145.1 Brevinematales bacterium
TTTTGCTAAAAATCCAGAAAGAAATATAAATAGCTCAATATTTAGTGATCCTGCCAACAAAGCTTATATAAACTATGGTTACATGAGAGATAGAATAGAATATATATCTGTAATTTATAACTTTGTTTCTTTTGGTTCTCTTTTTAGAAATACGAGCACATTTTCTTCAATAACCAGAGATGAATGGTGGCATGAATATACATACATACTTTATGTGCCAGAATCAAGGAAAAACGAAATAGAATCTTATTTACAATAGAAGGAGGTTTAGATGAAGAAGAGAAAGGGGAGGGGTTGGTGAGGCCGATGGCGACACATAGAGGGAGAAAGAGAAGGAGACGAAAAATACCCATCGAATTGAAGTGTTTTTTGGAAAAAGACACCCCCATCAGAGGGGGTGTCTTTTTTGAGAGGGGGCAAAATCAGGCAAAAATGCTCAGAGGAAAGCGACTATACCTACCAGACATCCGAGCATGCCTGCATAGCCAAGACAAAAATAGAAAGAATAGGAGAGAATTTTTGATTCCAGTCCCTGAAGTCCTACGGCAGACGAAGCCACAGCAATACTTTGAGGAGAAATCATCTTTCCTGCGGTAGCCCCTGATGTGTTGGCAGCGGCTATCCATACGGGATCAAGGGATAAACTTCTGGCGGTATCTCTTTGAAGTTTTCCAAAGAGTATATTGGAGCTTGTATCACTTCCCGTGACAAATGTTCCCAGTGCCCCAAGAAGCGGTGAGAAGAAGGGAAAAAGAGGCCCAGAAGCCAGGGCTAAAGCCCGGGAAAGATCAGATACCATGGGTGTATTTCCCATCAATTTGGCGATAATGACAATAGAGAGAATGGTGATTATACTGGTTTTGAGTTTTGTGATAGAAGATACAAAAGCATCGAAAAGGATTTTTCCGGAGGCTCCCTGAATGATACCACCGAGAAGATTGGCTACTAAGAGCAAAGTGCCGGGGGTAGTGAGCCATTCTATGGTTATCGGGTGACCTTCGATATTCCAGGATAGGATAAAAGGGAATGTGCGGAGCTGAGGAAATGGTATCAATCTGGTAAAAAGAACAAGAACAAACAAAAATCCGTAGGGAGCCATTGGTTTGAAAAGAGAACGAATTTCCGTTTTGACTTCAGGCCATCGGAGGATGATACCGGTGAAGATAACCCCGAGTGAAGCAAAGACAGCCACCAGTTCTGGTCCAACAAACAAAGCGACAAAAAGCTGGATGAGAGTGAATATTCCACCAAAGAGGAAAACCTGTCCCCATAGAGCAGGGGGAATTTTCTCCTTTTCTCGTGTGATAAACACAATAACCACAGGAATAAAAAGGGAAAACGGGAGAAGTTGCCAGGCAATGGCAGAAGTCAGGCTCTGAAGAGGGAGGTCTGTGATACGTGAGAGTACGACAACAGGTATGCCAAGGGCACCAAAAGCTACAGGAACAGAATTGGCTACTAAAGAGATTAGAGCCGCCTTCAGGGGATCAAATCCTATACTCACCAGCATGGCTGTTGGAATAGCCACAGCTGTGCCAAAGCCAGCCACACTTTCTAAAAATCCACCAAATCCAAAAGCAATGAGAATAGCCTGAATGGATTTTTCCGGGGAAATCTTTTCAAGGAAAGACTGGATTTTTTTCATGGACTGTGTTCTGACACTGACTTCGTAGGTAAACACAGCCATGACAATCACCCATATAATAGGAACAATGGCTATGATTGCCCCCTCCAGGTAGGAAAATCCAATCACAGACCATGGGGTCTGCCAGCCAAAAAGAGTGAGGATGGTTGTAATCAAAAGGGTGAAAACACTCACCACGTAGGTTTTGAGTTTTGTACCGAGGATACCGACGAACAAGATCACAAACGGAAGAAGGGCAAGCAAAACCTTTGGCCAGAAGGGAATATTCATACATTTCTCCTTTCCAACAAAGAAAATAGTATCGGTAGTATAAAGGGGAAAAAGACATCTGTCTCTTTTTTGGTGGAGAAAATTGTTTTTTCAGGGATATAAAATTTATTGAGGTGAAATTTCATTTGTGAGTGGTTTTTTGCGTATTATAGGAAGCGTTTCTAAAGGAAGAAAGAGCTTTTTTGTTTGGAGGAGATATGAGATTGTCTGGTAGAGTATCGATTTTGATGGGAGTGATGTTTCTGGTGTTGGTAGGATGTGCTTTTCAGGGTCAAAGCCCAAAAACCTCGACTGATGTGCCCAGTCAGGATGGAGATCCTCGTCCAGGAGCAGGACCTGACTGGAGGGATCAGATTATTTATTTCATCATGGTGGATAGGTTTGTTGATGGAAATCCAGCTAACAATGGGACGGTGGCTGTAGGTTTAGGAGATAATCAGTGGCATGGGGGAGATCTGAAGGGAATTCAGGATACGGTAAATTACATTACCAACCTCGGGGCAACGGCTATATGGATCACCCCTATTGTGATGAATGTCTGGGAGGATGGTGGCAATGCTGGATATCATGGCTATTGGGCTCAGGATTTTACAAAGATTGATCCCCACTTTGCTTCTACCACAACTGAGTATAGCAATTTCGTTGCCACCATGCATAACCATGGGCTTCTGGTTATACAGGATATTGTGGTAAACCATATGGGTAATATTTTACTCTACAAAATCAATGGGAGTCAAGCCTGGACCCCTCCTTACAATAGTGGTGGTTATCAGAGAGTGTGGGTGGAGGACGAGTTTTCTGGCCAATCCTGGGTGACTACTGGCAACAGGAAAAAACCTTCTACATCACCTTTCAATAACCTTTCGAGTTTTCACAATTATGGAGAGATTGCTCATTGGGATACCTATCCTGAAACGGCGCAGGGAGATTTCCTTGGGCTTGATGATCTCAAAACAGAAGATCCTACTGTCCGAGATGCCTTGATAGAGGTGTATAAAAACTGGATCAGCTGGGCAAATGTGGATGGATACCGTATTGATACCGTGAAGCATGTGAATGAGGATTTCTGGGATTATTTTTCTCCGTCTATTCGAAAGCATGTGCTTACGCTTACCAACAAGAATTTTATTCAGTTTGGGGAAGCCTATATTGGTTCGCATAGTGGGACAGCCAGATATGTTCAGAATAATCGATTGGATTCTGTACTGAATTTTCAGTTTTATTATGCCTGTCGGGATGTGTTTGCCAATGGAGGTGCGACGTCAAAACTTTCTCTGGAAATAAACGAAAGAAGGCAATATCTTCGTTCCACACCTATCAATGATGGTGCTCAGGATAATGCTCAAAATTTAGCGGTGAATTTCATCGATAACCACGATGTAAACCGTTTTATGACAGATGCTGGTGGAAATACTAACAAACTTCATGCGGCTCTTTCCTATCTTCTTACAGCATGGGGTATTCCCTGTATCTATTACAATACAGAATGGGCAGTGAGTGGAACATCAGACACAGGAAGAAAAAATCTGGTTAGTACCAATACGGCTGGAAATCTGACGTATGCTCTTATACGAACACTTAGCCGGCTTCGTCAGACCCATATAGCCCTTCGCCGTGGAGAGGCCTTTGTTTTGAAGGATAGTAGTAGTGCAGGAATATTTGCTTTTGTTCGTCATATGAACGATCAACCAAATGAGGATGTTTTTGTAGTGCTCAATACTTCTGCAAGTTCTCTTTCAGGGCAGAGTATTCCTGTATCAAGCTATGCGACGAATGCGCAATCTCTCACGAATATCTATCATTCTTCTGGAACACTTACAGGGAATATCAGTGTTTCTGGAGGAAATATAACTGTCTCTGTGCCGGCGTATGGAATGGTCGTGTACAAGAAATTACCCTAGCAAAAGAGGG
>JBKBIS010000179.1:0-3787 GCA_046294145.1 Brevinematales bacterium
CAGGTCTCCCGAGGGCCATAAGGGTACTTTTGGAAGGCTTCTTATTGTAGGGGGGAGTGAAAATTTTCCCGGCGCTATCTTTCTGGCAGCGGCTGGTGCCCTTCGCAGTGGCTGTGGGCTGGTGACCATAGCGAGTGGGATACCCTTGTCCTGGAAAGAACCCCAGATAACCTATCTCCCACTCCTTCCTCAAAGAGAAAAAGAGACGCTTGAGGCCTATCTTCAGAAACTTCACACTTCTACTATTCTTGTGGGTAATGGTTGGGGAGAGGATCCTGGTCATATCGAATTACTTCAGTTTCTTCTTTCCCAGCCCTACGCTCAGCATATTGTTCTGGATGCGGATGCCCTAAATCTTTTATCACGTTCTCCAGACCTGTTTGAACTTTTAGAAAAACAAAAGTCTTTTCAAAGAAAAAACCTTGTTCTTACCCCTCATGGTGGTGAGGCGGTGAGGCTTTTCAGGGTGACACCTGATATCTTTCGTCTGAAAAGAAAAGCATTATGTATCGAGTTTTCGCGGCGTCTCTCAGCCACCCTTGTTCAGAAGAATGCCACTACCCTGATTGCTACACCGGACGGAGAGGTATGGTATTCCTGTTATGGGAATAATGCTCTGGCCAAAGGAGGAAGTGGGGATATCCTGGCCGGGCTCATTGGAGGTTTGCTGGCCTCTGGCTATGATGGAAGGGATGCATCGTTAGTTGCCACTTTTCTCCTTGGGAAGGCGGCTGAACTTTTCACAGAAAACTATCCAGCGGAAGCCTGTACGCCTGAAAGTCTTCTTTATTTCCTCCCAGAAGCATGGAAAAGGTTGTACCATATTCAAAAAAAAGAACGCCAGGAGATTTTCTTTTCTCCAAAAGGATGAGCGTTTTGTTTACTTCTCTTCTTCTAAGGAAAACATTTCTTTTCCTGTATAGCTTTCGTAGGTTGCTTTTAAGAAGGTGAACATTTCCTTCATTACAGAAGGAGATGGTATTTTATCTATAAAGAAATCAAGAGGCTTTTGGAGAGCATCCAGAAGAAATCTCTTGGTTCCAGATCCCATTTGCCAATGAGGAAGTCCAATCGTTTCTAAAAACTCACTTTTTTCCACGTGAGAGGCTTTTTCCCAATCCTCAAGGAAAAGGTGTTCCTCTTGAAAAAGATGAACAAGATGGACAAACACAAGATGTCGTGTGCGCTTATGAATTTTCAGAAAATGAAGTAAGGAAGAAATCTCTGGAAAGGGTTTTTCTTCGCTCAGAAGGTGATACCATACATCGCAGAGAAGAAAAAATTCATTGAGTTTTTGTGAATTGTCTTTGATCTCTCTATTTTCAGAAACCAGAAAGACTTCTTTGAGAATATAGGAATTCTGATTCCCGCCTTCAAGAACATAACGTATCTCATTTCCCAGAAGAAGTGTCTGGGAACGTTGACTTTTTGCACTTCCTGCACCAAAGGCTATAAAATCTCTTCTCCCTTGTTCGAGATCAAGAATGGTTCCTGTGATGTGGTTTGAATTCTGAGCAAGACTTATATTCCTTGCAATAAGCCATCCTTGTCCAGAAAGAGAGGTCTTCATCATACCTACTCGTGTTTTTCGTATTCAATTTTTTCAACGATCTGATAGCTTTTTACATTTCCACGTTTATCGCGGATTTCTTTGACAATGGCAAATCTTCCTGCCCCAATATAATAAATTCGCTGGTCACGGGCAAGACGGCTCTTATGTTGCTGAAAAAGTTCCCGTAAGGCACAGTCAAAGTGTACTAAAACGTCGTGAGAGGGGTGTCTCACTGTTGTGTAGAATTTTTTTATGGGATAATTGCACAGGGGGCATATCGATTGATTTTCTGCATTTTCTGTATCGGTATCTGCTTCTTCTGCCTTCGAGGCATTGATCTCTGAAAAACTGTAGCGAGGGACATCAAGATCTTCGGGAAGTTTGTACTCTGGTGGAAGGATTTCTCTTGCTTGAGAACGTTTTACATTATCAATCAAGGATCCTACCGTAGCCGGTTTTGATACTTGCTGGGAAAACAACTGCTGAGATTTTTCACTGGAGACGGGTTGCGATGGCTTTTGAGGTTGCTGGGATCTGGCCTCATTCTGGGGCATTGATTGGGGGCGATTCTTCTTCAATCGAAATTTTCGTCTCCTTTTATTTCGTTTAGAAGAAATATGCTGATCGAGTTTTGGATTATCCTTCATGGATCTCTCCTTTTAATAAGAAAAAAAACATGGTTGGGGTCAAATGACCCCAACACCGTTATGGCAAATCAAGATGGGTGAGAGGTTCAAATACACCGGGAACATCCGAAGGTGTAAGGGCATCCGTTCGTCTATGAAACTCAGGGAGAATAGCCTGAAAATCCTTGTCCAGACGAAGTTCTCGCCCTTGAAAATCTGGCTTAAACATCTCCATGGTTTCAAAAGCCAACTGCTTGAGGTTCTTGAAAGCCTTCTTCTCATTCAGAATCACAGTCGTCATGGCAAACATCAAAAGACCTCCGGGAATAGCCCCTAAAGCCGTCGTATCCATAGCTGGATAACAGATACGGACAGCCTTCACGCCATATTTCTGGGCTGCCCTATCCATACTTTCTCTCTGAAGAATTTTGGCTCCTGCGAGTGGCCCCATTCCATACACAGGATCATCTTTTTCAAAATCATAATCCGCAAAAGCCACAACACTTACTCCACTTTTTAGAAGCCCTGCTTCTGCCAGAGGATCTACCCAGAGAGTTGTAGATGTTCCCATAAAAAGATTAGTTCGTTCAATATCTTTCTCTGTGGCTACTGCTACATCTACAAGTCCAAGTTGACGAATGTTCTCCAATTTGCTAAAATCAGGATACTGAAGAACTGGATGAAAAGCCACATCGATATCCTTGACCCTGGTTGGACCATACTGTTCATAACGTTTAGTGGCTCCAGCAGCAATGCCATTGATCAGATGAACAACTTTGTATTTCTGTTTGATGGTATTGACCACCTCCTGGATAACCTGGGGATCTGTAGCATCAGCGTTCCACCATTGAGTATCCACTCCTGCCTTCGCAGCCTCTCTTTTGAAAGCCTGGACATGGTAGTGACCTATTTGCATACTTTCTCTATCATAGTGGACAGCATAGACAGGAATTTTTTCTCCAAAAAGAAGCTGAATAGCCACAGCCCTTAATATACCGTTGGATCCTCCAAGAAGAAGCACTACATGATCTGAAGGAAGCTGAATGCCCATTGGTTTGACTGTCTTGAGTTGTTTTGCCAAAAGTTCATCAGCAGCCTTCTGGCCCTCTTCTTTGAGAATCCTGGCCAGTTCCCGGATATTGATACCTCCGAGAGGCTTTTTTTCAAAGGTTTGAAGTTCTGACATCTTTACCTCCGCTTTATGGTAACTTTATCGATGATTCTTTATCCACTCTTTGAGTCTCTCTTTGGAAATAGTTCCTACATGTGTTGCCACAGGTTGCTCTTTATGAAAAAGAATGAGAGCAGGGATACTACTGATGCCATATCGCATAGCAAGTTCTCCCTCCTCATCTACGTTTACTTTTGCGAAAAGCATATCCGGTATTTCTTTTGAGGTTTGTTCAAAAATTGGCTCAATGTTTCCAAGCACGGGCGTTGGGTGGCGTACCCATACATCCCATAGAGCGGTAAGGGTGGCCACAAGCTCGCGTAATCGCCAGAAATTGTGGGCATATTGCCGATAACTCCGCCTGTCTGCGATTACACCTTCGGCTTTTGTGCCGATCTGATTGCATATGAAGATTGCTCTTGGCAGGTGAAAGCGCTG
>JBKBIS010000017.1:0-13389 GCA_046294145.1 Brevinematales bacterium
TCAATGAGAGCCTTCTGGAGAGCCAGGTAGTTTGTATCTCCTTTGGTGATAGAAATGGTGTTGGTGAGTACGATAACATTGGTTCTGAGATGGGTGGGTTGTTGAGGAATGGATTGGTTGGAAAGGATGGTGATGGAAGGGGAAGAAAAGGATGTCAGGAAATCAAAGAGGGTTGTATTCCACTGGAGGGGCAGAATGGGTTCGGTACTGAGAACAATCCCTCCCTCGAGACTTTCTCCTCCCCGAAGCCGATAACGATACTCTACCATCATGGCTCCATCTCGTTTTCCCTGCCATCCGTAGACAAAATTAGCCTGTGGTTCAATCTTAACGGTGGCCAGAGAGGTTTTGAGACGGTGATAGTTGGCTAAGTACACAGACCGAGGGGAAAAACCATTGTACATAGGAAGAAGGAAAAGTCCTGTTTTGCCATTGCCACTCATGATGTATTGTCCGTACTGATTGAGAGAGATTTCTATTTCAGAGGAGACAGTGGCTCCATTTTCAAACCAGAAGAGGGGATTTGATGTATTTTCTTCGAGGGTAGTATCAAGGAGAAAACGAAAACCTATCTCTCTTGCGGTGAGGGAGGTATTGGATACATGCATGGCAAGAAGGAAAAAAGATTGTGTTCCATTATTGGTCAGAAAGATAGTAGGTGTGTAGATAATTTCTCTCCACTGGAAACGACTGAAAAGGGTGTGGTTGTGTTTTTGCCAGGCTATCTTCTGAGAAAGTCCAAGTGGAGTTGGGACAAGAGGTTGAACCTCTTCTTCATAGATGGCTATGAAGAAAGATGTAGGAGGATAATCTTTTCCCTCAAAGTAGAGGAAGTTGGTTTTTGGTGCAATGAGAGAAAAAGCCCCGGATTCGGTTTCTAACCAGAAAGAAGCATTTTTCCCTTCAAGGGAAAGCCACTCTTTGCCAAAAGCAGGGATGAGAAAAAGACAAAAGAGAAGAGAGTAGAACAATTTCATTGGGTTCCCCCTATGCCAAGAGCGGCTAGTTCTTCATCTAAGGTTCTGGATTTGAGCTGGAGGAGTTTGGCTTTGACCTCGAGAAGAGAAAGATACCGACTGTTCTCATCAGTGGAAGAGACAGGTTGGGATGCTATGTTGGTAATTTGATTGGTTGTCGTGAGGGTTATCCAGTTGGTGATAATGATTGTATTGGTGGTGTTTTCCTGCACCAGTTGAGGTACAGTCAGGGGAACTTTATTCAGTGAAACCTCGTTGGATGTCCCGGTAGAAGCTGAAGAAGAAGATTGTGGGCTGGTGGGTGAAGAAATATCAGAGAGAAGGGAGAGATAGGGACTGTCAGGATACTGGTCGGCAAGCCATCTCTGATAACGGGTGGCTTCTGAGGGATTACCGCTGGCGAGAGCGCACACGTATGCATAGTAGAGAGCAGCCGGGTTTACCAGTGGATCATCGAATTCAGTCACATAGGTTTCAAAGAGTTTTGCCGCATCCTGGTAAGCACCTGTCTTGTAGGTGCATTTTGCCATTCCTAAAAGAGACTGGCGAAGGAGATTTTTATCTTTAGTTTTTTTGAAAGCCTGTTCAAAGAAGTATCGCCCGAGGTAATAGTTTTTCTCTTTGTAGGCAGATTCGCCTCCAAGAATAGCTACGGAAGCAAAAAGAGAAGAAAGGGGGAAACGGGTAAGGTAGGTTCGTGTTTCTGTCATCACTTCTGTGTAGCTTTTTTTCTGATAGAGGTTATGAATATAGTTTGCTGTTGCTTCGTCAAGGGATATCGCGCCCTGGGAAAAAACAATCACAAGAAACACAAGCAAGAAAAAAGAAAATCGGGGTTCTGGTTTCATACCTTTCCATCCTGGCTCTTTTCTTTTTTTTATCGGCAAAAAAGAGTAAAAAATAGAGTTTTTAGAGAGAAAGGGGGTGTGAAGGAAAGGATGTAGCCATAGGGTGGATGGTATCTTTGTGAGGTATTTTTGCCAGAGGGCAAAGGTCTTAAAACTTGAATTTTTACTCTCTTGTGGCTACAATAAAAGGGAAACTGGAAGATAACTCTATGAGGAGGTTGTGTATGAAAAAAATACTTTTTCTTTTTGTGATTACGGCTTTTTCCCTGGGTTTTGCCCAGACAAACGTCTTTTCGGAAAGTGCGTATGGGACATCGTACTTTGAGATGTCGATGGGTTTTGGTTGGCCGTGGGATATAGGACCAAGTATTCGTTTCAAGGGAGTGTACGGCTATATGATAGATAGAGCCCTTTCTTTACAAGGAGGGCTTGATTATGCCTATGCTAGTCGACAGGAAACACTCAGTAATACTACTTCAAGTGGGGTGTCTACCACGGTTTTGGAGAGTGATGTTCAGGCTCATCTTGTGAAGGCTCTTGTAGGGCTTCGTATTATATGGCCCCTGGAGGTATGGGAACCAGTTCGTTTTTTCACAGAGTTTGATGTTGGTTATTCTCTTTTGTGGAATTTTTATACCCGTTTATCGGATCGTAATCTTTATTTTTATGCGGGTGATTTTTTGAGTTTTCAGATTGTGCCAGGTGCTCTTATTCCTTTGGGTGAAAGATCACAGGCTGTTTTGGGGGTGTGTCTTGATATAGCCAGCGTTTCGAGAAATACTCCTCTTGGGGAATATACGGTGAAGGAAAAGATTACTCTTTCTGGAGTAGGGCTTCTTCTGGGTGTTGGTTTTCGTTGGTAAGAGTTCAATATGCGTAAGATAGATTCTGTTTTCCCTGTTGTTTTGGGTGCCATTCTGGTTTTGATGGGTATGGCTTTTCTTTTGGGTTCATGGGTTCCTCGCTTTTCTGGTTTTTCACTCTGGCCACTTTTGCTTCTTCTTCCTGTGGTGAGTATGCTTTTCTGTGTTCAAAATCGAAAAGATCTTGCCGGGATTATTTTTTGGGCTACGTACTTGACATATCTTGCGGTTTTTTTTCTGGTGTTGAATTTTATAGGGTGGCAAAACATGGATCGGCTCTGGCCACATTTTATCATGGCAGCTGCAGTGAGTTTTTTGGCTGAATTTTTTGTCACAACGGAAATAAGGAAACTCTGGGAGACTTTGATAGTAGCTGTCATTGGGGCTTATTTTTTCATACCGAGACTTTCCTTTCAGATTTTGGGAGGGATTCTGCTTGTTTTGTGGGGAGGTAAGCTTTTGATTCAATCTCTTTTATTTTCTAGGAAAAAGTAAGGAAAGGACGAATTTTTGCCAAGGAGGAGATAGCTCTATGTTAGGAATGCTGGTACTGGTGGTGGGTCTTTTTTTTCTCATTAAGGGGGGCGATTGGTTGGTTGAAGGGAGTGTGTCTATTGCTAAACGGCTCAATGTTCCGGAAATTGTGATTGGTCTCACACTGGTGGCCTTTGGAACTTCCGCTCCTGAGCTTTTTGTGAATATTTTTTCGGCTATTGAAGGCAAGGGGGATATTGCGCTGGGAAATGTTGTGGGGTCCAATATTGCGAATATTGCTTTTATTCTTGGAATAAGTCTTCTGTTTCGGGATCTTGTTATCAAAAAAACTACTACGGCTTTTGAGATTCCTCTGGTGATTTTGTCTGCTTTTCTTATAATTGTTCTGGCGGCGGACAACTGGATTGATGGTAGAGTGATGGTAGAGATTAGCCGAAGTGAAGGCATCGTGCTTCTCCTCTTTTTTGTCATCTTTTTGATTTACAATGGCTTTCTTGCAGTGAAAGAGGGTTTTGAGGGAGAGGGGGATATCAAAACCTATAGTTTGCCTGTGGGAATCCTTCTCTTTGTTGCTGGTCTTGGTCTTCTCATCGCAGGAGGAAAGCTTACGGTGAATGGAGCCATATCTGTAGCTCGATGGATAGGGGTACCCGAGCGTATTATTGCCCTCACTATAGTTGCATTGGGGACAAGCCTTCCCGAGGCGGTAACGTCTATCATGGCGGCCAGAAAGGGTTCTTCTGATATTGCGGTGGGCAATGTGTTGGGAAGCAATATCTTCAATGTCTTTTTTATTCTTGGTATCTCAGCCCTTCTTCGTCCTCTGGGTATTTCCAGTGGAATGCAAAGAGATCTCTGGGTAAATCTGGGGATATCTCTTCTCTGCTGGATATTGGTTCTTCTTGGCCGGGGAAAAATCTCCCGTAAAAGTGGGATGGTTTTTGTTGGGTTTTATGTCCTTTATCTTTTACAATTGGTGGTATTCCCATGACGTGGATGGTAGGAGGGCTGATTGGGGTATTGGCAGGGCTTTTAAGTGGGTTTCTGGGTGTTGGAGGGGCTGTCTTGATTATTCCGGCTCTGGTCTTTTTTTTGGGCTTTGACCAAAAGCTGGCTCAGGGTACAACCCTTATGTTGATGTTGCCACCAATTGGGATCCTGGCTTTTTTAGAGTACTATCGTCATGGGATGGTGAATATCACGGTGGGAATTGTCATCGCTGTTTTTTTTGTGTTTGGGGCATGGGTTGGTGCCAGGTTCGCTGTGGGTATGGATGTTGCACTTCTCAGGAAATTCTTTGCCCTCTTCCTCGGTTTTGTGGCTGTGAGGATCTGGTTTTCTTGACAAAGTTTGGGTTTTTGATTAGAATATAAAAAACACATAACAGAGGTAGGATATGTCTGTTTCTCTTGATGTGCTTTTCCAGGTTTCCTATGGCTTGTATATTGTGACAGCTGAGGTTGAGGGAAGAGTCAATGGTTGTCTTGTTAATACCTTATGTCAAGTCAATTCCGAGCCACCAACTTTTCAGGTTATTCTCAATAAACTTAATCTCACTCATGAGTATATTGCAAAAAGTGGCTACTTTGGGGTAAGTATTCTTGATCAGGGGGCTCCTTTTGAGTTTTTGGGACGGTTTGGGTTTCGTTCTGGAAGACAGACCGACAAAATAGATGACACAATTGTTATCCATCGTTCTCCTGAGGGTATCCCTGTAGTGAAAAATTATGCCCTTTCCTATCTCACATGTGAGGTTTTCAAAACAATAGACATGGATACCCATACTATTTTTATAGGAAAACTGCTTTCTGCTCAAAAGCTGTCTGAAGGTATTCCTTTGACCTATGCCTATTATAGGGAGGTGAAGAAAGGCAAAACAGCCAGGAATGCCCCTACATATATTTCCCCGGAGAAAAAAACAATACTTTCTCAGGAGGCCACTATGGCAAAGTATGTCTGTAATGTGTGTGGGTACATCTATGATCCCACTATTGGTGATCCAGATGGAGGGGTGGCTCCAGGGACACCATTTGAGTCTCTCCCGGATAGCTGGGTATGCCCTGTCTGTGGAGTAGGCAAGGACCAATTTAGCAAGATGTAAGTCTGGAAAAGTCCAGAGGATGATCCTGTGGACTTTTCGTCTTTATTTTGACAAGAAGGAGAATCTTATGTCTCTCAGAAAGATGATGGATGGGATTTATGCCGTCGGGGGTATTGACTGGCACAGGAAATCTTTTGATGAACTTACCCCTTTGCACGAAGGGACTACCTACAATTGTTATTATATTGAGGGGAGTGAAAAGAACGTACTCATTGATACCATTGAACCCAAAATGATGCATGTTTTGCTTGGTAATCTCAAACGTCTTGGGGTGAAAAGGCTGGATTATGTGATTTCCAATCATGCCGAACAGGATCATTCCGGAAGTCTTCCCAAGATTCTTGAGATTTTTCCTGAAGCTAAACTGGTTACCAATGCGAAAGCTAAACCCATGCTTCAGGATCTTTTACTCTTGCCTGAGGAGAGGTTCCTGCTCATCGAAGATGGGGCTACTCTTTCTCTTGGAAATTGGACCCTTGAGTTTATTCTTTTCCCGTGGGTGCACTGGCCAGAAACGATGTTTACTTTTCTGAGGGAGAAAAAAATCCTTTTTTCGGGGGATCTTTTTGGTTCTCATTATGCTTCAAGTGAACTTTTTGCTTCTGCTCATGACGAGGCTCTCTATGATGGTGCTAAACGCTACTTTGCCGAGATTATGTATCCTTTTAGACAAAATATTGCCAATGGCTTTGAGAAAATAACGGGCCTTCAGCCTTCAGTTATTGCTCCTACTCATGGACCGGTGTATGATAACCCGCAAACCATTCTTTCTCTTTATCGGGATTGGACATCTGGTATGATGAGAAACAAGGTGGTTATTCCTTTTATCTCTATGCATGGAAGTACCGAAGTTATGGTGAATTATTTCATTGATTGTTTGATTGATCGGGGAATCGAGGCTGTGCCTTTTCATCTCTCTCATGTTGATGTGGGGCAGATGGCTATGGAAATCATTGATGCTCCTACTGTTGTGGTGGGAGTGAGTGCGGTGCTTGGGGGTATGCATCCTGCTATGGCATATATTCTTTATTTCTTGAATCTGATGCGGCCTAGTATCAAGCATGTGGGTATTCTGGCTTCTTATGGCTGGGGATCAAAGATGCTTGAGCATATTCAATCTTCTATTACCAATTACAAACCAGAGCTTTTGGAACCTGTTATGGTTAAAGGCTTTCCGAAAGAGGGTGATTTTGGGCTTATTGAAAAATTAGCTGATACCATTGCAGAAAAGCATCACGAACTTGGTATAAGGTAAAATGCACAAGGGTGCTGTCTTGTCAGAAGGTGGTGAGAATAGCCTATGAGGCTTGTTCTTTCTTCTCAGGAGTGGGATATTCTTGCGCGTTGGGCAGACAAAATACTGGTAGGAGGGAGATGGGGGGATGGAAGGATGACATTTGGTGAGGAGGAATATGTGCTGAAAATGGTGGAGAAACGTCCGGATGTTTGGGATATATCTTCTCTTGAACTTCGGGTACTTCTTTATTGGATAGAGAATCTTTCTGTACTTTCTCCTGCGGAGAAAAGATTGGTAGAAAGAATTCGTTCTCTTGAAAAATAATTCAAGTAAAAGGTTATGGGTTTGCATAAACTTCGAGAGCATTATCTTCCACTTCTCTCGTTTCCTGAGGAATACGCTAAGCTTGATTGGGAGGATGAGTATTCTCATCAGAAGCGTTTTGCCGTCTTGTTTGAGTTTGTGGATCTCCAGAAAAAGAAACTGCTTGATGTGGGATGTGGTGTGGGAAGTCTGTATCGTTATCTGAAACGCCTTGGTATTGATTGTGAATATACAGGTATAGATGTTCTCCCAGAAATGATTGAGCTTGCCAGAAAATATTCTCCAGAGGGGAACTTTTTGTGTGGAGATCCATTTGAAAAGAATTGGTTTTTTCCGCAAAGTTTTGATGTGGTTTATGCCTCGGGTATTTTTAATCTTGATGTGGGAAAAGGAAAGTCTTTTCTTTTTGAGGCAGTACAACAGATGGAGAAATGGGCAAAAGAAACCCTTGTTTTCAATGCTCTTCACTGTCGTTCTCACTGTCCAGAAGAGAGGTATGTCTACTACGATCCAGAAGAAGTGCTTTCCTTTCTTCGGTCACGTTATTCTTATAAAATAACCCTGGTTGATGAGTATCTCATCAATGATTTTACGATTCTGATGGAGAAAACCCCTCGCTTTCAATGAAGGCAAGAACATGCCTTTCAATGTCATCACGTATCTGACGCATTTTCTCAAGTTTTTCTTGTTCTGTGCCTGTTAAAGAGGCTGGATTTGGGAAACTCCATTCTATACGAATATTTCTTCCCGGAAAGATAGGACATCTTTCGGCTGCTTCCTTTTCACATACGGTAATGACATAATCGTATTTTCGTCCTTCTTTGTACAGATCAAAGACGGCTTTTGGTCGTTGCTGGGATATGTCTATCCCCTTTTCTGCCATGACCTGGATAGCGAGGGGATGAAGTGTTCCGGGTGTGATACCGCCGCTTTCGGCAATGAAATGTCCCTGTCCCCAGTGATTGAGAAAAGCCTCTGCCATCTGGCTTCTGGCTGAATTGTGAACACATACAAAAAGAACACGAATCATACTTTGCCTCCTTTTTAACTATTATAAAAAAGAAATATGAAAATAGGGTGAATTTTTGGTGAAAAAATGATGAATTTCATGAAAAAGACAGTCCATATATTCATTATGTGATTTCTCTTTTGTGGAGAGTTTTTTTAGGGATCAGAGAAGTTGACACCCCTTCTCTATCGGTTTATAATAATAACACTTTGACTTTGGAGGATGTGATGCTTTTTCTTGGTGTGAATATTGATCATGTGGCAACACTTAGACAGGTTCGACGTGCTTCCTATCCTGATCCTTTGGAGATGGTTCCTCTTGTAGAGAAGGCTGGAGCACATGGTATCACCGTACATCTTCGAGAGGATAGGCGTCATATTCAGGATGATGATGTTCGTCGATTGAGAGAGGTTATCACCACCCGTCTGAATCTTGAATTGTCAATCAATGAAGAGATTGTTCGTATAGCCTTTGAGGTGAAGCCGGATGAGGTGTGTCTTGTTCCCGAAAGGCGAATGGAACTTACTACAGAGGGTGGGCTGGATGTTCTTTCCCAGAAAGAAAGGATCAGAGAGATAGTGGCTCGTTTTCATGAGAAGGGTATCAAAACCAGTCTTTTTGTTGATCCTGATCCTCTTCAGATTGAGGCTTCTTTTGCTACAGGGACGGATATGATAGAACTTCATACGGGACGATATGCAGAAAATGAAGGGACCACAAGAGACAAAGAATATCAACGCCTTTGTGAAGGGGCAAGAATGGCAGCTTCTCTCGGACTTCAGGTGAATGCGGGACATGGGCTGAATTATGAGAATACTTCGCGGATAGCAGCGATTGGAGAGCTTCATACCCTGAATATTGGTCATGCGATTGTTGCCAGGGCTCTTTTTGTGGGTATGGAACAGGCTGTAAGAGAAATGCTTGAGGTTATGAATCGAGGAAGAAAAGAAGGAGCATAGTATGCCGGATATTGTTTGTCTGGGGGAGATTCTTGTGGATATGACGTCTCAACAGGGACCGGCTGGTACTCTCTATGAGCCAAACCCGGGTGGTGCCCCTGCCAATGTCGCAGTGGCTGTCTCGCGCCTTGGGGGAAAGGCCGGTTTTATTGGAAGCGTTGGAAAGGATTTTTTTGGTGATCTTTTGCGTCATACTTTGGAAGCAAATGGTGTAGATATGCGATGTTTGAGAGCTACACCCTCTGCCCCTACGACGCTTGCCTTTGTTCATCTTGATGGTCGGGGGGAAAGAAGTTTTAGTTTCTATCGTTCTCCGGGTGCTGATCTTTTTCTTCAGTGGGGAGTGGAGGAAAAGGCTCTTATGGATTCATGTCGTATTTTTCATTTTGGTTCTCTTTCTATGACAAGGTCTTCTTCCAAAAGAATGACAAAAAAAGCGTTGAGTTATGCCAGAAAGCGAGGAAAGATTGTCTCTTTTGATCCCAACCTTCGTCCCTCACTGTGGAAAAGTCTTCGAGAAGCCAGAAACACTATTCTCTCTGTGGTTAAAAAGGTACATATTTTCAAGATGTCCGAAGAGGAGCTTTTGTTTCTTTCTGGATATACGGATTTCTCAAAGGGTTTGACATGGGCAAGGGAACTTGGTCTTCCTTTGGTTGTTATTACTCGTGGTAGTGAAGGGGTTGTGTGTCTCTACCATGGAGCCATGCTTTCTACAGGGAGTTATCGTGTGGAGGTTGTGGATACAACAGGAGCCGGTGATGCCTTTGTGGGAGGGTTTCTTTTTAGACTTGTTCAGGAAACAGATATCTTTTCTCTTTCAAATGAACGAATGCTTTCTCATTTGCAGTATGCCTCGGTGGTGGCTGCGCTGACAGTTTCCAGACGTGGGGCAATACCAGCCCTTCCTTTCAAGGAAGAAGTAGAAAGATTCCTTGAAAGTTATCAACCTCAGACCACGGTATGAAAAAGATTGGCCTTTTTGGTAGCGCTTTTAATCCTCCTCATCGGGGTCATGTGAGACTTGTTGAAACAGCCTTCGAATTTTTGCAGTTGGATGAGATTCTCTTTGTGCCTACGAAGCTTCCCCCTCACAAACCCCTTGAGGAGATATGGGGATATGACGTGCGGACTCTTCTGGCCTGTGTGGCGTTTTGCTTGGAAAGCCCCATAGAGATTGAGAGGAGAATGGAGAGGATGGCTTCTTTGAAGGAAAAGAATCGACAGTCTTTTGTCTTGTGTTATCAAGAATATTATCGTCCCAGAAATGGCTGGAGACTGTGGGAAGCAGAAAAAGAGAGAGAAGGGCCTTCCTATACGATTGATACCTTGCGAGCTTATCACGGGGCTTTTCCAGAGAACAGGATATTTCTTTTGATAGGACAGGATCAGGCTGCTACCTTCGAAAGCTGGAAGGAATATTCTGAAATTTTCAAGTTAGCCACTGTCTGTGTGGCCACGCGCCCCGAGGGAGGAGATATTCCTCCCCTCCCTTTTGTGAGGTTGCCATCTTTCCAGGAAAACGTGGCATCTTCTCTTCTCCGGGAGGCCTGGAAAGAAGGTTGTTCTTTTCCTGGGCTTGTTCCTGAGCCGGTAGAGATACTTTTAGAAATGCTTCGTTAGCCTATAAAACGGGCATGGAGTACCTGAACAGCTTTTTCCACAAGATCTTTTCGAATGACGACCGAGATTTTGATCTCTGAGGTGGAGATCATCTCAATATTGATATTGTTTCTGGCTAGTTCCTCGAAGACGGCAGCAGCCACTCCAAAGGTGGTTTTCATTCCTATGCCCACTACAGAAACAATACCAATATTCTCATCGTATTCTACTGCAGAGGCCCCAATCTCTTTTTGTACCTCTTTCATCACTTCTTTTGCGTCATTGAGATCTGTGGCGAGGATGGTGAAAGCGATTTCACTTTTGCCATCATGACCTACCGATTGGACAATCATATTGACATTGATTTTGTGATCAGCAAGGCGCTGGAATATCTTTGCGGCAATGCCTGGTTTGTCTGGAACGCCTATGATGCTGATACGAACTTCGTCAGTTTTTTTAGCAATGCCGGAAACAACCATGTTTTCCATACCCTTATACTCCTTGACTATAAGTGTTCCTTCGTTTTCTACGAAGGTAGAAAGAACCCGCAAGGGGACATTGTATTTCATAGCAAACATCACAGATCGATCGTGAAGAACCTTGGCTCCAAGGGAGGCAAGCTCAAGCATTTCATCAAAGGTGATAACCTCGTATTTTCTGGCTTGTGGTACAATCCGAGGATCGGCAGAATACACACCATCGACATCGGTATAGATGTCACACCGATCGGCTTTGAGAGCAGCAGCTACGGCTACAGCAGTGGTATCTGATCCACCCCGTCCCAGCGTGGTAATGTTGAAGTTTTCATCGACACCTTGGAAACCAGCCAGAACAACGATGTATCCTTCATTTAGAGCTTTTCGAATTCTTGAGGTATCGATGTCAAGAATCTTGGCTTTGGTATAATCGGAGGTGGTGCGAATGCCTACTTGCAGGGCATTAAAGGAAATGGCTTTCGCACCTATGTCATTGAGAGCAATAGCCAGAAGTGCAATAGAAATTTGTTCGCCTGTAGATACCAGCATGTCCATTTCTCTTTTGTTGGGGTTTGGTGTAATCTGTTTGCCGAGATTGATCAGGTAGTCAGTATTTCCGCTCATGGCAGAAACTACTACCACTACCTCATGGCCGGCGTCGCGTGTTGATTTCACTTTTTTTGCTACATTTTTGATGCGCTCAATATCACCGACTGATGTTCCACCAAACTTCTGGACGATCAGTGCCACTGCTTTCTCCTTTGAAATAGAATAGGACTATTGTAAAGCAGGGAGAAAATTTTTTCAAACATTGAAAAAGGTGGGATGATGCCGATTTTATGTTTTTATCCCTTGTGTGTATGATAAGCTTCTCCTCATGGGGGAGAGTGAGGGAAAGAAATATATGTTTTTTGTGAGAGAGAACAAGTACAGGTCTTTTTATGTACGATATAGGTCATTTCAAAAATTGCTTTTTCTTGATTTTTTTGGTATAGTATAGGAGAGTAGATAAGGAGAAAAAATGAAGGCAGAGAATGTGTTTCGTGTGATGGTTCTGGGTGATGTGGTTGGTGATGCAGGGAGAAAGATTCTTCAGATGCGGCTTATTCATCTTCAACGAAAATATCAGCCAGATCTTGTTGTTGTGAATGGGGAAAATGCAGCGCATGGTTTTGGTATTACAAAAAAGATTGTAGATGAGTTTCTCAATTGGGGGATTGATGTGATTACCTCGGGTAATCATATCTGGCAACGCAAGGAGATTTTTGATTTTGTTGACCAGATGCCTCAGCTTATTCGTCCTTTGAACTATCCCCCCGGAACTCCCGGTCAGGGATTCTATCGCCTTGAGAAGAAGGGTATGCAGGTGGTGGTGGTAAATATTATGGGGCGTATCTATATGGAACCCATTGATTGTCCTTTTCGGGCTATGGATACTCTTCTTGCGTCACTGGCCGAAGAGGATGCGCTGATTCTTGTCGATTTTCATGCTGAAGCTACCAGTGAAAAACAGTTGATGGGCTGGCATCTTGATGGGCGTGTCCATGCTGTATGGGGAACGCATACTCATATTCCCACAGCAGATGAGAGGATTCTTCCCAAAAAGACTGCATATATCAGTGATATTGGGATGTGTGGGGCTGTGTATTCAGTGATAGGGATGAATGTTTCAGAATCGGTTCGACGGGTGATTCAGCATTTGCCTGTGCGATTTTCTCCTGCTACGGAGGGTGATCTGGAGCTTCAGGGTATTTTGATTGATTTTGACAGGCGTTCAAAAAAGCCACTGTTTATTCAACGTCTTTCGGATAGGGTTTCTCAGGAATCTTCGTAGAAGAAATGTTTTTTGTATGAAGATGTGTCTTTTGTGAAATATAAATTATAAAAGAACATCTGGCCTGTATAAGAGAGTTCTTGTTTTTACTTTACAAAAAGCCCTTTTTTGCCTAAAATAAACAGAGAAAATTTTGTCTTTTGAGGTGAAGTATGGAATTTACCAAGGAATGGATTGATTCTCTTACTATTGATCCTGTGGGAATTATTCGCAAAATCTCAGAACAACTTCATATTCCTTTTCATCAAGTACAGGCGACGGTGAATCTACTCAAAGAGGGGAACACTATTCCCTTTATTTCACGTTATCGAAAGGAAGTTACGGGATCTCTCAATGAAGTGCAGGTGAGGGATATCTCTCATCAGTTGACCTATCTTGAAAACCTTGAAGAGAGAAAGCTTGAGGTGGTTCGTAGTATTTTCTCTCAGGGAAAGTTGACGGAGGATCTCTTTGTCAATATTCATAAGTGTCAGACACTGACTGAGCTTGAGGATTTGTATGCGCCCTACAAGAAGAAAAAGAAAACCAGGGCCATGATTGCCATGGAAAAGGGTCTTGCGCCACTTGCTGACTATATGGAACAGCAGGCAGATGTGGAAAAAGAGGCGGTGAAGTATATCAATCCTGATATTGGGGTCAATACTGTTGAAGAGGCTCTCCAGGG
>JBKBIS010000180.1:0-3773 GCA_046294145.1 Brevinematales bacterium
GTTCTGCAAGGATTATCTGTTGGAAAAATTCAGATAGAAGATTGATCATGGCTTCTTTTTTATATTCTTCTAAGCGGGGAACAAATGTCTCTATTATTTCATTCAAGTAAGATCTTGTTTGTTCTTTCATATTACAGCCTAAAGAAAACATAAGGAGTATACATACATAGAAAAAAAATATTCTTTTCATTTTTTCTCTCCTTATTATTGTTATATCGACATGTGAACATAAAAATTAAAGAAATGAGAACATAGAAAGCATATTCTAATACTCTCAATATGCTTTTTGGTTTACAAAACCAGGGTTGGTACAAAAGCCCAGGCTTTTTCTTTTGCTTTTTTTCCCAAGAAGAAGTATAATATACTCACTTCTGGATAAGGAGTGAATATGGGTTCTTATGATCGTTATTATCATCGGATGCCTGATGGGACAGTGAAACAGATTAACCCCTTTAATCAAACAGAGGTCTGGTCTGTTTCAGAGAGAGGATATAAAGCCTTTTTTCCTAACGGTCAGGAGAAAGAACCCCTTGCTGAACCTATCAAAGAGCCGGAGGATTATTGCCATTTTTGTGAAAAAAATTGGCAATACATCACTCCCCAGAAAGCAAGGCACTTCTTTGATGGAAAAGAGTGGAAAACGGAATATTGCCTTCTTCCTCATCAAGTCAGGGAATCGCAAGGAATTCACTTTCGACGAGTAGGAAATCTCTTTGAGATTGTGGGATACAATTACTGGACAAAAAACTACCAGTATCGTATGACAGATTCTATCCAAAAGTGGCGTGATGCTTATCTGAGTGATCCAGAAGGGATGAAGCACGTGATGAATGTACTTGCCCTTAAGTATGAGAAATTGGGAATCAGTTTAGATGACAAGACCTTTGAAGAAAAGCTCGAAAGAATTGATGCCTTCTTCGGGGGATGTCATGAGCTTATTCTGGGACTCAGACATTATAAACCTGATGCAAAGTATACCACTGATCTCTTTTCAGCAGGAGATTTTACTCCAGAGGAACATTTTCAATATATAATGTTTACTATTGATTCTCTGCATTCCATCAAGGAACAGAATCCTTTTGTTCGTTATGTCTCTATCTTTCAAAACTGGCTTAAGCCAGCCGGGGCTTCTTTTGATCATCTTCACAGGCAGTTAGTAGGACTTGATGAATGGGGTGTACAGCTGGAAAGAGAGATTCGAGAGGTAATGAAAAATCCGAATATGTACAACGAATTTGGAGTGAACTTTGCTATTTATAATTCGTTTTTGCTTCTGGAAAATGAGTTTGCTATTGGATATGTAGAAATAGGACATCGATATCCCACGATTGCAGTGTATTCAAAAAGTCGGGAGGGGAGTCCATTATATCAAACTCCTCAGGAGATTCGTGGAATGAGTGATCTTGTTCATGCTGTTCATGTGGCTCTGACATCGGAGATTACTTGCAATGAGGAATGGTATTATACTCCCTTTGATTCATTATATGTGCTTCCCTGGCGAATACTCATAAAGCTTCGCTTCAATGTACCGGCAGGTTTTGAAGGTAATACGAAAATCTATATCAATCCGATTTCTCCCGAACAACTCACAGAAATTATGACAGAAAGGTTGTTGAAGGCGAGAGAAACAGGTCGTTTTGCTTCAGGTATTCGGATTGGTGCAGAGGTAAGCAGACAGCCCAATCCGCTCCTTTATTCAAGGAAATAAGTATGCTCTGGATACAGATTTTTTATACTATCGTTTTTCCAGTGCTTCTCATCTTTGGGATTGGGTATCTCTTGGGCAAGATTTTCCACTGGCATCACCAGACACTTTCCACTCTGTCTTTGTATCTTTTGACTCCTGCTCTTATATTTCAGGCTATTTACTCACATCCCGAGGTTATCAATCTCTATTTTCTTCGGCTTCTGGTAGTTGTGTCTCTTCTTGTAGGTATTTCTTTTGGAATTATATGGTTTCTTGGTCGTTTTTTTCACTGGGACGAGGGAATAACAAGGGTAGTTATTCTGACGACTACGCTGGCCAATACAGGTAATTTTGGTCTTCCTATCACAGAGGCTGCTTTTGGTGAACAGGGGCTGGCTGTAGCTTCTTTACTTCTTGTTATCTATTCACTTTTTACTCATACTTTCGGTGTATTTGTTGCGGCGAGGGAAAAATTTCATTGGAAGGATGCCCTTAAGGCAGTAAGTCGGATACCTGTATTTTATGCTATTTTAGTAGCATTGTTTCTTGTTTTGCTTAAGGTGAAACTTCCTGATCCTGTTTTCAAGCCTATTCAAATGATTGGGTTAAGTGCTATTCCATTGAATCTTATTCAGGTGGGACTTCAACTTGCATCGGTTTCTTTTGGGAAACAGAGTGTTTTTTCAGGTGTGGTAAGTCTGGTGAAATTGATTGTAGTACCATTGATGGCTATTCCTCTTTTCTGGCTTTTGAGGGTTGATGGTATGTATTTTAAGGCTGGGCTTCTTCAGATAGCTATGCCTTCAGCCGTTTATACGGCTATTCTCACCTCTCACTATGGTGGGCGATCGGAGATGGCCAGCGAAGTGGTTTTTCTCTCTATTTTGATAAGTACTGTGACTTTAACGATCTGGATAGGACTTCTGCAGAGAGGATTTTTATGAGAAAAGGGAGAAAAAGCATAGTTTTTGGCCAAAAAAGCCGAAAATAAAAAAAGGACACAAAAGGAGAGAGTCATGGCTTTTCTTGAGTTTCAGGTTCCTACACTTATTGTGTATGGGATGGATTCTCTTATCCGTCTTCCAGAACTGGCTACACCAAATTCAGAAAAAGTGGTGATTGTCACAGACAAAAAGCCCCATAATTCGGCCGTTGCCCAGAAGGTGAAGCGAATGATTGAGGGGTACGCTTATGGGGTGATTATGTACGAGATGAAGCGTTATAACTCCCAGGATCTCTTTGAGGGAGTAAACATCACCAAACACGCTCGTGCTGACGTTGTGATAGGTATTGGAGATTCTACGGTTCTCTCTATTGCCAAGGTAATTGCTCAGTTCAGTACGCATGAATTTCAGCAGGAAGAAGTTAAAAGTCATAGAAAACTCCTCATGAAAAAGATTCGTTATATTGAGATTCCTACCCTTCAGACGATATGTTGGGGACTTCTCCCTCAGACGTATATTACTGATGATACTGACAAGATAAAAAAGCCCTATATTGATAAGGATTCGGTAGCCCATAGTATCATTATTGACCCTTCTCTCAGTGAAGAAGTTCCCTTGAATGATATTATCTATTCAAGTCTTGAGGCTATTGCTTATTCATTTGATGCTTATATTTGCAAAAAGGCAAATCCCATTTCCGATGCCTTTAGTTTGCGTGCTATTGAATATCTCAGTGTCAATCTCAAGCGACTGGCTGTAGAAACAGCTAATACCAAGATTAAAGGAAACCTGAGTATGGGAAGTCTTCTGGCTTCTTTAGCTATCTATGGTTCAGCTCTTGGAACCTGTGCTGCTACTTCTATGGGATTGGAGTCTCAGACGGGAATGTCTCAGTCAATTGGTGCGGCAGTTATTCTTCCTCATGTGATGGAATTTAATCTCACAGCAGCAGCCAATAAGTTTATTCAAATTGCAGCGGCTTTGGGTGAGAAGGTAACGGATATTTCAGTGATTGAAGCGGCTATTATGGCGGTAGAGGCTATGCGACGTATTATGCTTGATTTACATATTCCTCAGCGTCTCTCAGAGTATGGCATAGAACAGGATAGACTTGAAGCGGCAGCACGAGTAGCCGGTCAATA
>JBKBIS010000181.1:0-3771 GCA_046294145.1 Brevinematales bacterium
TTCATTTTTCTTTGCATGATTTTCAGCTTCTTTTCACATCGGAGGAATATCCTTGCTTTTTCTGGTGTTTTAAAGGGTTGAATTGTTTTATTTTTGCTTTTCTATGAGATATTTCCAGTACTTTTTGGGCATCATTTGGCGTTGTTGACGTGGGTTTTTTCGTTCGGGAATGGCAATATTCTGGTAGAAATTTTTCCAGAGGGCCTGAATCTCCTTTTCTTTGGCACTTTCAAGATGATGGACATTGTCCTGAATAACAAAACCACTCGCCCAGTGAATCTCCCCATCGAAGAGAACTGCCACATCCCTTCTCACATCATGCAAAATCCATCTTTCATGAGGAAGCCGTCGCCGAAAGTGTAGCCAGAGATAGGGAAGAATATGGTAGGTCGGTTCAATCGGACCATAGAGCCAGCTTCCTATTTCTCGAAAGCGTACCAACCCCTGAAAACGATGAACCTCAAAAAAGTAAGCCCGTCGTATTCTCATTACCCTGTGAATAATCTCGTGAGTAATGTCACGACGAATCATATTTCCCTTCTCTTGCAGAAGAAAAGCATAACGAAGAGACAGGTATTCTCTTTCAGCATCCTCGGAAAAAAAAAGTGCCATAAAATCCGAGACAATCTCTTCACCGAAGAATTTACGTAGAGACTGGATCCATTTTTCTACCCTTTCTGGATCTGGCGATACCTTTTCTGTGGCAAAGAGAGAATTTCCCTCATAGGCAAACTCTTCGTTTCTTTCGATAGCCATCACCAAAGCAGTAAAAAAAGACTCAAACCCTCCGTCGTGAACAATCATAATTATTTCTGGTGAAAAACATTTTCTTCAGAGGGGAAAATCCCCATTTCCACTTCTTCTTTGTATTGAACAACAGCACTGAAGATAGTGTTGTAGAGATTGGCGTAGGTTTTGTTATGTTTGTATTGATGATCTGGTTCATACCCAAGCATGTCAGTAATAACCAGAACTTGCCCATCGGTATAACGTCCTGCACCAATTCCTATCGTAGGAATAGACACCATGTCGGTAATAAGCCTTGCAGCCTCTTCTGTCGTTCCCTCCAGAACAAGGCTGAAGACACCGGCTTTTTCGATGATCTTGGCATCTTCACTCAGGCTTTCAATCTCAGCCTCAGTGCGTCCAGCTATTTGATAACCATTTTTCAATACCTGCTGAGGACGAAGACCAATATGGCCCATAACAGGAATACCAAGAGAAACCATCTTCTCTACCAGAGGAGCGATTTCTTTCCCTCCCTCGAGCTTGACAGCATCTGCGCCTGCTTCTTTGAGAAAACGCCCGGCATTTCGTATAGCTTCCTCTTCTGAGATTCCATAGGAAAGAAAAGGCATATCCGCTACCACCATGGTTTTGGGAGCCCCTCGTTTCACGGCAGCCACATGATATACCATGATATCCATAGTAACAGGAAGAGTGGTAGAATATCCCAGAATAGTGGTTCCCATCGAGTCTCCGACTAAAATAATATCGATCGCTGCTGCTTCAAGGATACGAGCGGTAAGATAATCATAAGCTGTAAGCATGGAGATTTTTCGCCTGCCTTTGAGATTTCGGATCCGAGATGCCGTCACCATAGAGACCTCCTACTTCCCCCAGTATACTACCGAAAAAAAAATCTGTCAAGAAAGCACAAAGGCAAAATAACTATACCCCTCCCACCTTTACATTGGTAACAAGGATATGAGGTCCACCTGTGGAAACAGGAAGCCCGCTCTGCCCTCCCTACCACAACCACCAAGTCCACCATGATGTTCAAGATCGTTTCCAATAGCCTGAATGTTTTCAAGCGTCTGAAAGACATTCCCGGTGAGTACCACATCGCGTACCAGTTGAGTAATTTTGCCGTTTTGAATACGGTAAGCGTACGCAGCAGAAAAGGTAAACATTTCCAGGTTGGTCATACCTCCAAGATAATCACAAGCATAGATACCATCCTGAATGCCTTCAATCATGGCTTCAAAGGGTGTTTCATGAGGTTCAATATAGGTATTGGTCATACGTACAATAGGCTGATAACGTGGAGAAATGGCGCGAGCATTTCCTGTGGGGCTTTTTTTCATCTTCCAGGCAGTCTCCCGGGAGTGAAGTCTTCCTGTGAGAATGCCATTCTTCAAAAGATAAGTTTTACCCCCTGGAACGCCTTCATCATCATAGGGAGTATAACCAGCCAGTCCTGGTATACTTCCATCATCGATGATGGAAAGAAACTCTGGTCCGAAGCGTCTTCCTTCCTGCATGACGTCAAGCATATCCGGGTTCTCAGCAAGAAAATCTGCCTCTGAGAGGTGTCCAAAAGCCTCATGAGCAAACACACCCGCAAGCCGTGGATCCAGAACAACAGTATAGATACCAGCATCCACTGAAGGAGCCTTGAGAAGATCAAGAGCTCGTTTTTTTATTGTTTCGGCTTTTGTTTCCAGATTGAGGACAAGTTCCATCCCACCATATTGTCCTACTGATTCTGCCGCCCTCTGGAGAAGTATTCCATCCCGAGCGGTTACAGACATAGACAAGCCAGTAAAAGTCTTGTGTATCTCGATACAACTTCCTTCACTATTAAAAAAAAGAGACTCGATGCTTGTATCGCGATAGGTAACACTTTGTCGCGAAATAGAGGGATGAGTGAGAAGGTTATGATAACTTTGCACAAGGGCAACTTTTTGTTCAAGGGGATAAGAGAACGGATCAATGGTTTTTTCAGTCGCTATGAATTTTGTCACGGGTGGTAGGGAAACAATCTTGAAAGGATCTTTTTGAAATTGTGATGCGAGTTTTGCACTTTCCAAGGCCTGTCTGGCATAAAGAGGGTAATCTTCGCCGTTGAAACTCACAAATCCCCACCCCCCCTTATACAGGACCCTGATATTTCCTGAGCGTTTTGTACTAGTTTGCAGGTGTTCTACCACGCCGTTGGCATAGAGAAGAGAATGGGTGCGGTTTTTTTGCACATGAACTTCATAATATTCCGCTCCTTCTAACAGAGAAGAAATGGATGTGATGTCTCTTATCATGTACTTTTCCTGTTGTTTTTTTGATTTTGTAGAAGGGACTACTCAGAAGAGTAGTCCCTTCAGAAATAAGAAGAGTTATCTTTGCCTTGCGATGAGATTTTCGAGGTGTTTTACTTCCTCAGAGAGAGCGTTTATCTTGGACGAAACAATATGAAAACCTTCAATGATTTCTTTGCTCAGTTGTCCCATGAAGGTTTCAATCTTTTCCATGTGTTCGCGTGTAGTAACAACACGGCCTTCGACCTTGTCAAGTTCAGATTTGATTGAGTTGACCTTTTCCATGATTTCGGTCATGCTTTTGTCCATCGTTTTCCTCCTCATTTGATGATGTCATATCATACCGAAAAAACAGGAAAAAAGCAAGACTTTGAGAATTTTTTTTGCTTTTTTTTTTCCTCTGAAGATATAATATTCGTATAATACATAGATAATGAGGAGAATGTGGATATGAAAAGAAAAATTGCATGGATTATTGTCATCAGTATGTTTTTCTTGGGGAGTGGGTGTTTTCTCTTTGAAGAGGAACCGATAGAACCAGATGTAGCAACAATTCGTACAAATCACTATACTGTTCCAAGTGGCTATAACCTTTATGTTGTTGTTCACAATCTTAACACAGGGAAAAGAAATGTTGCTGTTTGGGGGGAGAATCTCTCTTCTTTCGGGACTACAAAATCTGTTTTTTCTACCAAGACGTTTTCTTCTTCTTCTTCCTACCCGATAATGGGGCTTC
>JBKBIS010000182.1:0-3693 GCA_046294145.1 Brevinematales bacterium
TCTCACATTGGCTAAACAGGCCAGGCTCTACTCCTTTATCTCACGGGCAGTGGTGATCCATGCGCTGGATCATTTTAGAACCATGCCCTATCAGGTATCTATCAATTTTACCCCTGAGGATTTGGCAGACAAAAAACTTAAGCATTTTCTTTTGACATCTTTTTCAAATTTTGATGATCCGGGTCGTATTGTGATGGAAATTACTGAATCTGAAAGTATTCACAATTATGAAGAAATAAAAGAAGCCTTGACTCCTTTTTTGGCTCTGGGGTGCAAACTGGCTATTGATGACTTTGGGGCAGGGTATTCCAATTTTTATCGTGTATTGTGTTTGAAACCTCATTTTATTAAAATTGATGGGTCGCTTATCAAGAACCTTGATAAGGATGAAACAGCCTATAGTCTTGTTCGTTCTATATGTCAACTTGCGAAGGATTTAGGAGCCAAAACTGTGGCTGAGTATGTTCATAATGATTTGGTCTGGCAAAAGGTAAAGGAACTAGGAATTGACTATTCTCAAGGGTTTTATTTCAGTCCTCCTGTGCCTTATGAGAAGTTGTTGGAAAAGGAGTAACTCATGGATGATAATATCATTCGGATGATATCGGAGAGTTTTCAAACTATCAATCGGGTAGGATCTCTTGTTGGCTTTCTCATAGGTTTTGCTTTGTGTGGGCTTATTTTTGTCTGGTTTCGAGAGTTAATCAAACGCTATCATAAGACGGTGATAGAGATCCCTGTGATGAAAAGGATTCGTTCTCCGTTAGTGGTGAAACCGAAAATTTCTCCAGCTCAATATGAGGTTATACAGGATTTGATTACTGACTTCAAAAAGGTAGAAAAAACGGCCCAGGCGGTACCGGCGTATGTTTTAGAGCGTTATAGTGAGTTTTTTCTCCATTCTCTCAAAAGACTGCAGGTAAACAAGCAGCGTGAGAGAGAATTGAAGCGTATCTATCCCCTTCTGGTAGGGTATCATGTGGAATGTGAGATGGTGAAAGATGGGAAATTTTATCTCTTTGAAACAGAGGTAAAGGAGAAGGTTCCATCGGGGGTAGTGCTTCGCTATGTACCAACTCTTCAGTTTGTGATTGACAAAGGAGATGAGATGGTGATAGCCTATACGGTGGAACGTTTCCATTTCAGGGGGAAGGTAAAGGTACTGGAGGTGAGGCTAAATGATACCTTTGTGATTTCGTTGCCAAGGGAAATCTATCTGTCTGCAGAGCGTCGGTATGAGAGATTGCCTTTTGGGATTGCGGTTTTTTTGCGCGATATTCGTCAGGAGCAACCAACAAAGGTACTTCTCATGGATCTCAGCTGGGAGGGGTGTCGTATTCGTGGGCCGCGGCTTGACAAAAAGGCAGTGTATTACCTTCTTATTCCACGAGAAGGGGGGAATATCCAGCTTGAGTGTGTGGTGGGACGGGAGCTTCTCAGACGGGAAGATGAGTATGTGTACAGTCTTTCGTTTCTCTATCTTCCCTATGAGGTTCGTCAAGAGCTCATGCGTCTCTTGAAAGAAAAGGCCCTTGAGATTAAGCTTGCGACTACTCATCCTGTTTCTGGTATGGGAAAGCCCCACGAATAGCTATGGCAAAGATTTTTCATCGTTATCTTGAAGAGGCCTTTTTTTCCTTTCGAGATCGACGATATTGGTTTTTGGGGAGTTTCCCTTCAGTATTGGTAAAGGAAGCCTTTGGCAGAATAGATACAGAGTATGATGTGGATTATTTTTATGGGGGAAAGGGCAATAGATTCTGGCCAACGTTAGCCAGACTTTTTTTTCGTGTGGGTGTGGTGGATTCAGAGAGGCTTTTGATGGGATGGGGAAGAAAAGAGGCTATAGAAGAGAGAAAGCACCTTCTGGTGGTGGGAGATCTGGGAATAACCGATCTCTATATGGAGATTGAGAGTGAAGGAAAAGCATCAGATAGGAATATTGTTCCGTTACGGTGGAATCCTTACTTAGAAGAGATAGTTCTTCGAGCAGAGGTTCTCTTTGTTACCAGCCACTATGTGGCTTCTCATCTTCGAAAAGCCTTTCAAAATAAAGAGGAGATTCAACAAAAGATAGTCTGTCTTCCTTCTCCAAGTCCCCTCTCTCGCTTAACTGGTTATACGGATGAAAAACTTGAGAGAAAGTATGAGGAGATGTTTTCGCTTTTTCTTCCTGTTTTCAGAAAATAGTTGGGGCAACATTACCACCGCACCCAGATTCCTCCATATCCGTAAATTCCTAAAGGGTAAAGATTTGTCTTTCGAGTGGAGTAGTCTTCTGTGTAGCTATAGTATACATCTCGGTAGTTGTAAATGTTCATAATCTGGATATATATCCCCCAGGGAAGTCCCCACCAGGTTGGGGTCCATTCGAGCTTCAGGTTTAGCTGATGTCTGTCAGGAAGCTTTTCTGAAAGAAAAGGGCCATATTCTGGAATAAAGATTGTATTGGTGCCAACAAGAGTGGCTTTTCCTCCTTGAATGGGTGTCATAAATCCTCTTGATTCGTATTGAAACTCTGCTGTCAAACTCCAGTGTCTGGCAAAGTCCCAGATTACAGTGAGATTTGCTTTGTAAGCAGGGATGGAAAACCATGTATGAAGAGGTGCCTGGGCGTATTGCCAGGCAGAGATGATGGTACTTTGTGTATTCCCGTTCTCATCAGAACTGACAGACACACCCGCAAAACTATTGGGATCTGTGCCTTCTTCAAGATAGTACCACTCGTTTCTAAAACTTCCGCTTATCCAGCCATAAAATGGTAACTTTCCTTTCAGTTTTCTGATGAAGAGTTCTATACCTGCCATTTCTTTTTTTATTCCACCGCTTTGAAATTGTATCTGGATGTTGGAGACGCGACTCACCGGATTCTCATAATGTTTGATATATGCCTCTGGAGAGATTTCCCATACATCTGACAGAAACCATTTTCCTCCGATGGTGATATGCCACACGCCCGGGATGTTTTGTTTTTCACGGTTGGTGGTATAGAAAGCAAAAATATAGGGCTCTGTGGGCCACTGGGATAGGTGGCCGATACCAAAGAAAAATTTGCTCTGTGGGGAAGAGCTCCACTCTAGATTGAAACGAGGATCGAAAGAAAACTGATTGACAACGGGGAAATAGGTGAAACGTATGCTGGGGAGAAAAACAAGTTTTTTGTCAAAAAAACTCCACTCAAAACCTCCAAAACCAGCCCAGAAAACCGTATTAGTCCGTGCTATGGTTTCAGCAAAATTGGTGTATTCGATCTTTGAGGTAAGGATATTGGTATATATTCCTCGAAGAACGTTTGAGTAGGCAATGAGAGGATAAGCCATCACTTCGCCACCTCCAAAAAGGGCAAAATCTTCCGAAAGAAAGAGACGGGGCATAATGCGGTATCGCACAAAAAGCCAGTGATCCTCTAATCGCGAGGAGACATTTGTCTGGAAGTCAAGACTGACGGTATTGTCGTTCTGGAGAAGATTAAACGAGTGATTTACGACCATGGTTGAGCTCACGCTGTTTATCCATTGAAGATTGAATCCAAGATGCTGATACAAAAAACCTCCCCTGATCTCGTTTCCTGGTTCAAGATTGGTAAAATACCCGGGTTCAAGAGATATGAGGTAGCTCACAAGTATTTTTTCTGAGGCTTTTTTATACTGAATCTTCCCATGAATATCAAGATAGTAGGGAATCTGGATGTTT
>JBKBIS010000183.1:0-3668 GCA_046294145.1 Brevinematales bacterium
CCACACCTTTCCAACCATGGGGGGGCTACTTGTTCCATTTTTTACCCGCGGTTCTCTATGGTTTGTTTCTTCCCTTCGGACAGATGTTATTATCTCTACTTTCAAGCAAAGCAGGGTGACAAGCCTTGTCATTGTTCCTCTTTTTCTTGAAAAGATCTACAAAAACATCATGAAAACTATAAAAGAGAAAAATTTTATTGTACAATTTTTCTTTAACTCCATGTTTCATTTTTCACGATTTATATACAAACTTACCTCCTTAAATCTCGGCAAAATTCTCTTTCGTGGAGTGAGAGAAAAATTAGGACTTTCAGATTTGATTTTTTTTATCTGTGGAGGAGGCCCCATTGCCAAGGAAATTCTGATTGGTCTTAATACCTTAGGGATTTATGTCGCGCAGGGATATGGTCTCACAGAAACATCCCCTGTGCTTACCTGTAATAATCTCACTGTAAACAAATTTGGTTCTGTGGGATACCCTCTAAAACACGTGGAAATAAAAATTGACAATCCAGACAAGCGTGGTCATGGTGAGATTCTTGCCAGGGGACCAAATATCATGCAAGGATATCTCAACAAGCCAGAAGAAACCGCCAAAGTTATTGACAAAGACAACTGGTTTCATACGGGAGACATAGGCTTTCTTGATAAACAGGGGTTTCTCTGGATTACAGGACGTATCAAAAATATCATCGTCACAGCTGGTGGAAAGAATGTCTATCCAGAAGAACTCGAAAACATCCTCTCCCAGAGCGAATATATCACTGAAGTGGCTGTTATCGGAAGACGAGATTGGGAAGGGCGTGGGGAAGTTCCTTACGCTATCATATACCCTAATATGGAAACCATCAAACTCCTTAGTGAGAAAAACAAGAAAAACTTCGACGAAGAATCCCTCTATGAGCTTTTCTCTCAAGAACTAAAACGACTCACAGCTGATTTGCCTGCTTACAAGAAAATCGTTGATTTTGAACTCATTTATGAAGAACTCCCTAAAACATCATCCCGAAAGATCAAGCGATTTCTGATAGAAGCATCAAAACCATTCAAAAAGAAAGGATAACACACGTACACGAAAATGGTTTTCCTGAAAAATGTTGTCTACTTGAGTATCTGATAGAAAATCTCTCCCTGCTGGATTATTGTCTTTACTTTGTTTTCTCTCTTAAGAATATCCAGATAAGGTGTTATCTCTTCCTCCTCCACGCCTACCACAAGGATAAGCTCATAAAGTCGCATAGGCCGCCGAGAAAGAGCCTCTAAAATAGCTGATTCGATATCCTGATGATAACGGGTCAACTCTGAGCGAACATTATAACGCTTGAGAATATCTATTGGAATCTTTACTCCGTGCTGAACAAGTACTTCACGTATATGTCGAAGCATCTCTTCAGATGCTGGTTTGACCCATCCCTCGGCAGGGGGTCTATCCAACGTATTGAGTTGTACCCTATCACACCCTATCTCTTGAATAACAGAAGCCAGTTCTCTAGTATGAGAGTCGTCGTCATTTACTCCAGGGATAATAAATACCTCAAGCCAGATTTCCCGTCCCTCTTGCTTTCGAAAACGCTGAGAAAACTCCCCTATGCCATGAATAACCTTTTGTAAGGAATACATCTTATAAGGCCTATCAATCTTGAGATAAGCCTCTTCTGTAACAGCATCTAACGAGGGAACCACCAGATGAGCAGGTAAAAGATCCTGTTGAACATCTCTATCCCACAAGAGACTTCCATTAGTCAGCACCGTGAGACGAATAGAAGGATAGCGAAAGGCAAGTTCCTTGAGAAGAAAACCAATATCAAGCGAGAGAGTAGGCTCTCCAGAACCAGAAAATGTCAAAGACTGGGGAGCAGGATGGTGAACAAGAAAGTCTTCTATTTCAAACAAAATCTCCTGTGGAGGAACAAAATGTCCCCTTTCGTACACATAGCGACTGTTTTTTCCACATTCGCAATAGACACAATTAAAATTGCACGTTTTCGTTGTAAAAAGATCCACACCAAGCGATATACCCAAACGACGGGATGGGACAGGACCATAAATATGTTTGTACGCCATTAGCGTATCTGTTTGAGAATCTTACGGAAAATATCTTCCGGCGTAAGCCCAAAGTGTTTGTACAAAGCCGCAGGAGAGCCAGATTCTCCAAAAACATCCATAATACCAATACGAAGAAGCCTGGCAGGAAAATCCTCAGAAAGTACCTCAGAAACCGCTCCCCCAAGCCCACCAATTACACTATGCTCTTCTACCGTCACTACCAAACGACTACTTTTGGCTATCCGCACCACCGTTTCTCTGTCCAATGGTTTGAGAGAAGCGGCATCAGCCACAATTGCAGAGTACCCCTCTTCCTCTAAAAGCTTTGCCACTTTCAGAGCATTGGGCACCATCGTACCAATGGCAATAATCCCCACATCGGCTCTTGGAGCGTCTTTGATAACATTCATCTTGCCAATAACAAAATCATAACTTTCATCATAAATGACTTCGGTTTTTGGTCGATTAAGACGAATATACACAGGTCCAGAACAAAGAGCCGCTTGCTTCACAATCTTGGCCGTTGCTACCCCATCAGCAGGGACAAAGACCTGCATATTGGGCATCACGCGCATAATAGCCAGATCCTCCACCGTCTGATGAGAAAGTCCATCTTCACCCACACTCACCCCAGAATGTGTGGCTGCAATCTTCACATTCAGATTTTGAGAAGCAATAGAATTGCGAATCTGTTCATATGGTCTGAGTGTAGCAAACATCGCAAAACTACTGGCAAAAACAACCTTTCCACTCAAAGCAAGCCCAGCAGCAAAACACATCATATTAGCTTCTGCAATACCAAAGTTAAAAAATCTCTCAGGAAACTCTCTAGCAAACATGGCCGTTTTCGTGGATTCAGAAAGATCGGCATCAAGAACAACAAGATTCTTGTTTTCTTTTCCAATCTCAACAAGCGTCTTTCCATAAACATCACGAGTGGCTAACATTGTCTCTGCCATTATTCTCCCTCCACATTCCATTCTTCCATACTTTCAAGACAACCAAGTTCATCCAATGCCTTGAGAAGATCATCTTTGGTAGGAGCAACTCCATGCCACTGAGCCTTGTTCTCCATAAAACTCACACACTTACCTTTCACTGTTTTCGCCACAATAGCTGTCGGTTTTCCACTCCCCTGATTAGCCTGAAAAAATTGAAGGGCTTTTTCTATATCCTCAAAATCATGTCCATTAATATTCATCACATGCCATCCAAAGGCCTGGAACTTTTCGGCAACAGGATATATATTCATAACCTCATCAACTAAACCATCAATCTGAAGGCCATTGTTATCCACAAAAAGACAAAAATTATCAAGCCCAAAGTGAGCAATAGCCATAGCCGCTTCCCACACAAGACCTTCCTGAATCTCCCCGTCTCCTACAAGACAATACACACGAGTGGGGCGCTTGTCTATTTTTGCGGCTAAGGCCATCCCTCCAGCCACAGAAATACCCTGACCCAAAGATCCTGTTGAACTTTCTACTCCAGGAAGTTTTCGACTATCAGGATGTCCCTGAAGGGGGCTTCCAAGTTTCCGAAGGGTTTTCAAGAGATTTGAAGAATAGTATCCTACATAAGAAAGAATAGCATACAAAGCTGGTGCCGCATGCCCTTTGGAA
>JBKBIS010000184.1:0-3624 GCA_046294145.1 Brevinematales bacterium
ATACGAACACCCTCACCCTTTTTGGTGTAGGGCTTATCAGGGAAAATCCGAAGCCAGGACTTCCCGCTTTTGCCCAACTTTCGGCTGATGGCCACACGCATAGCCTCTATCTGGCGATCCGTGATCCAAGCAGCCTCAAGAGCAATAAGCCCATAATCACCAAAAGAAACCAATTCTCCTTTATGCGCGTTCCCCTTCATGGTACCGCGCTGTTGTTTGCGATACTTGGTTCTACTTGGGAAAAGCATTAGCGTCTCCTTTTCTCAACAGTGTCTCTACTGTCTCTATAGATCCACACCTTGATACCAATAACACCCATCTCAGTCACAGCCTCAGAAACACAATAATCAATATCTGCCACCAGCGTAGCCAGAGGAAGGCGACCCTCTTTGAATTCCTCAGTACGAGCAATTTCAGCTCCATTCAAACGACCAGAAATTCTGATCTTGATACCCTTAGCCCCACTCTTCATGGCATTACGAATAGCTTGCTTGATAGCCCGTTTATAACTGGTACGGCGCTCAATCTGACGAGCAACATCCTGCCCAACCACACTAGCATCAAGCTCAGGCACCTTTATCTCCTTAGCAGAAACCGAAACATGACGCCCAGGTTTAACCAGTTTCTCCAGTTCCTTGGTAATAGTCTCAATCTCAGCTCCCTTTTTTCCGATGATAGCTCCGGGTCTTGCTGTATGGATCGTCACCCTCACCTGATCACTGAAGCGAACAATCTCTATATGCGAGATAAAGGCTGCTCCATAGTGTTTTTTCAAATAGGTGCGAATTTTGTGATCCTCCAGCACATTCTCAGCATAGTCTCTCTCACTATACCAGACTGAGTCCCATCCACGGCTGATACCGAGACGAAGGCCATTTGGATTTACTTTCTGTCCCATAGCATCACCTCTCTTATTCCATAACCTTGACCACGACAGTCAAATGAGACATTCTCCGATGGATAATATCTGCTCGACCTCGTGCGCGGGGCATAAGACGCTTGAAGGCCCCTGCTTCATCAACAAAAATTCTATCAATCACCAAAACAGACCCTTTTGCATCAGGATAACGATTAACAAAATTAGCCCTCGCCGCATGCAAAACCTTGTAGACCATTCTGGCTCCTTTGTGAGGCAAAAGCCTCATCATATCCATCGCTTCCTGAAGTTCTTTACCCTTGAGAATCTTTATCACCTTGCGCAACTTGAGTGGTGAAATACGCAAATATCGTGCTCTTGCTACCGCATTCATAGGTCACCCCATCCTTACGCTTTCTTTGCCCCGGCATGACCACGGAAAATACGGGTAGGAGAAAACTCTCCCAGCTTGTGCCCCACCATATTCTCGTTGATATAAACCGGGACAAATATTTTACCATTATATACCTGAATTGTCAAGCCAATCATCTCTGGAATGATCGTCGAGCGGCGCGACCAGGTTTTGATCGGCTGTTTCTCGGATGCATTTTGCATGGCTATGACTTTTTTGTAGAGCTTTGCATCTACATATGGTCCTTTCTTTACCGAACGACTCATAGGCTCACCTCTTGTTATTTCTTACGAGACAAGATATACTGGTCGGTATACTTGTTCTTCTTTCTGGTCTTGTAACCCTTGGCTGGCACATTAGTGCGGCTAACAGGGGTTGGATATCCCTTCTGCTTTCCACGTCCACCACCGTGTGGGTGATCCACAGCATTCATCGCCACACCACGGACAGTAGGCCGAATACCCAGATGTCGGGCATGTCCAGCCTTTCCAAGGACAATATTAATACGGTCGGAGTTGGAAACTTCACCTACCGTTGCCATACACACCTGAAGAACCATGCGAATTTCTCCTGAAGGAAGTCTGAGAATAGCATACTTACCTTCACGTCCATCAAGCTTCGCATAGGCTCCACCAGAACGGGCAAGCTGTCCACCCTTTCCCGGCTTCAACTCTACATTGTGGACCAGAGTACCCACCGGAATGTTTTTGAGTGGCAACGCATTTCCGGGCTTAATCTCAACATTCTCTCCACTCTCGACAAAATCACCTACTTTTAACTCCTTGGGCGCCAAAATATACCGCTTCTCCCCATCCACATAGTGGAGAAGGGCAATACGGGCGGTTCTATTTGGATCGTATTCGATAGCCACAACCTTGGCAGGAATATTCCACTTATCCCTCTTGAAATCAATAATACGATAAAACCTCTTGTTTCCACCGCCACGATGATCAACGGTTATACGGCCCTGACTATTACGGCCATCTCCGCGCCCTCGTTTTGTACCACCAATCAGTGTCTTCTCGGGTTCTGACTTGGTGATCTCGCTGTAGTCATAACTCACCCGGTGTCTCAAACCGGGGGTGACTGGCTTAAATCTCTTCAATCCCATAGTTTTCCCTCATGTTCAATTTTTAGGCCTTAAAAAAGTCAATCTCACCCTTTTTCAGGGTTACAATAGCCTTTTTGCGCCACTTGGTCAACCCAGACTGAAAACGAATACGTTTCCATTTAGGATGAACCCTGGTTACATTCACCTTGGCTACCTCTACACCTTTGTAGAGTGCTTCTACTGCTTTCGCAATTTCAATTTTGTTCGCATCCATGGACACCTCAAAGACGTACTTCTTTTGTTCTTTGAGTCTACTACTCTTCTCGGTAATCACTGGTGCCAAAAGAATCATACTTGGCTCTCTCATACTCTACTCCACTATGCAAAAATCTTGCCATAACGCTCATCAAGAAGCGTCAGGGCGCTGTCTGTAATGTAGATCCTATCAGCATACACAAGTGGAAGAATATCCATCTGATCCACATACATCACTGTGACATTGGGAAGATTGCGAGTAGACAGATACAGCGCTGGATTTTGAGCCTCTATCACAATGACCATCTTCTCATTTGGATCCACACAATAAGAAGAAAAGGCTTTGAGAAACGCCTTGGTTTTCATCTCATTGTAAGTAAACCCTGTAATCACACGAAGACGACCAAGCTCATTCATTTTGGAGAACACAGAGATATAAGCTTTCGCTTTCACCTTCTGGTTTACCTTGAGAGAGAAATCCCTTGGCTTTGGCCCAAATATCACACCACCACCTCTCCACAAAGGGGAACGAATAGAACCCGCACGGGCACGTCCAAGCCCTTTCTGACGCCATGGTTTTTTACCACCACCACGAACCTCAGACTTTGTCAGTGTAGAGAGAGTACCCTGTCTCTCATGGGAAAGGCGGGCTACAACGGTCTGATAGATACAATGCTCAGAGATATTCTCTGGTTTGTCAGCCACCACAACCCTTACCTCTACAGAACCACTCTTTGTATTGCCCCGAAACACATCCAGCTTCATCGCTTTACTCCTTGACCGAATCTCTCACCACCACGTAGCTGTTCCGTGCGCCAGGAATGGCCCCCTTCACAAAAAGGAGACGTCTCTCGGCATCAACTCGAACCAACTGCTGATGGAGTACGGCTACCGTTGTATTTCCATAGTGACCGGGCATCTTTTTACCCTTCCATACCTTTGCCGGAAAGGTATGTCCACCAATGGACCCCGGCCTTCTGTGCCAGTGCTTAGCACCATGCGAAGCGGGACCACCGTGAAAACCATGCCGCTTCATTACACCGGCAAATC
>JBKBIS010000185.1:0-3606 GCA_046294145.1 Brevinematales bacterium
ATACCTATTCCTGCATAGAAGTCAACTCTTTCAAGGAATTCCGGGAGAGTAGGAATACTTTTCTTTGGTCCAAAATGCATGGTGCCAAAAACTCCAGCCCCTAAATAGTTCCATCTCCAGGAGTAATTATAACCTATATAGCTATAATCGTAATCAGACGTATAATAAAAACCCTGGACAGCTATTCCAAAATCAAAAGGAATTTGATTTTCTAGAGCGTATTGACTAAATATCCATTCGGCACCCGGGTAAATACCGAATCCTCCATAGGTAAAAGCCCATAAATCAAGACCAATGTTCATGGCAAAGGTGTTTGGCTTGTAGTGAGACTCGAGAAGTTTGGAAGCAGGAGATTTGCTCGGGGTTGACTGGGCATTTGTCGTTTTGGTTGCTCCAAAGGCAATACCTACCATCAATACCATCGTGACTACCAACCATACCATTTTTTTTACAGCCATAAGCTGTACCTCCTTTAAGAAAGTTTTTACAAAAACAAAAAGACAAATTTTAACTTTAGTTCTTTTATTTTAAGCCAGATTTCTGTCCTTGTCAAGAATAAGAAGGGATATAACATTTTCAAAAAGAAAGTTTTTTTCTTATTCCATGAAAGGCTTTTCGAACAAGGATTGAATGTCAGGTGAAGCCTTATAATAGATGTTTGGTCCTTTTTGAGATTTGTTTTCATTTACTTCTTGATTCTCATGTGATCAAAATGTTATGTGAGAGTGAAAATCTCTTCTTTCAGTTATGTGTTAGAGAACCATTTTGAATTCCACGAACCAGGAGAAAACTTTTTTCTTCCGAAGAGTGAGAAGAGGGAGGAAGTAGATACCGCAAAGAGAAGCCTCTTTGGGAAGAAGAGGGATTTTTCATGGTTCATAGAGCTCCCTATACCTTTCATACACCTCAGGAAACATTTCAATAGCCCTCGGTAAAAGTCCATTTACCCAGGCTAAAAAAAGTCCGTAATTGAGAAGGGGTATATTTTTCTCTTGAAAAAGAGACATGGTGTATTCATATTGTCGACTTGTTATCATGCATCCTCCGCACATGATAACACCATCACAGTCTTCTATCTCTTCAGGTTGTGTGATGTGTTTTTTCCACACGAAGGAGGCTGTTGGTTCTACCATCTGATGGAAAAGACGGGGTATCTTGACAGTTCCAATATCATCTGGTTGTCTATGGTGACTGCATGCTTCTAAAATGAGAACTTTTCCTTTTTGGGGGAAACGGGCAAAATTTCCAAGAGACTCAATAAACGGGAGAAGGTTTCCTTTTTTTCTTGCCATGAGGATAGAAAATGAGGTTAATTTCTGTTCAGGAGGTAAATCAGCGGCTACCTTGTGAAACACCTGGCTATCTGTAATGACGAGAGCTGGTTTGACACTGATTTTCTCATACATGGATTTCAATTCTCTTTCTTTCACCACGATAACCCCACAGTCTCTATCGAGAAGTTCTCGAATTGTTTCTACTTGAGGAAGAATGAGCCTTCCTTTTGGTGCAGCGAGATCAATAGGGACAACCAGGAGAACTACATCATTTTCTTGTACCATGCCTTCCAGAAGACCTGGCTCTTTTTGAATCAGATCTTTCATGGAGAGTAGTTTTTTTCTTACTTCCATGATACCATGTCCCTTGATATTGTCAACTCCTGTCCAGGAAAAGGAAGTGAGAAATTGCTTGGTGGGATGGAGAGAACCTTCGTAAAAAGTAAAGACGACTAACAGGGGACGGTTGGTTTTTTGAAAATGAGAGAGTATGGCCTCTTCTGAATGATTGAAAGGCTCTGATGCTGGTGTGACAAATATGCCTATATCAGCAAGCTGGAGACGTTCCTTGGTTTTCTGGATACGCAATTGTCCGAGTTCTCCTTCGTCATCGATTCCTGCGGTATCGACAAACACAACAGGTCCCAGTTCTCCGAGTTCCATGGGAAAAGAGACAGGGTCTGTGGTGGTACCTGGATAATGAGAAACAATAGCGACTTCCTTACCGGCTATATTGTTAATAAGAGAGGACTTGCCAGCGTTTCTTTTTCCAAACAGAACCAGTCGGAGTCTTTCTGAAAGAGGGGTTTGTGTCATCTTTTCTTCTCCTTGAAAGGATTTTTGACAAGTCTGGTGAGATTTGTGGGTTCCAGAAGAGAGACAATTTCTTTCGGGATACCTCTGGAGAGGAGCCAGCTTTGTATCTCGGCTGGATCAGAAATGGATGGAAGGGTGGAAACTATTTCTTTTGTTTTCTGATAGCCAAGGAAGGGTAGGAGGAGATTAAGTACGGCTTGAGAATGAGAGATATGATGATTCATGGTTTCTTGTCTTATCTCTATTATTTCTAAAAAACGGCATATTCCATCAAGGGATTTGTGAAGGAGACTGGCTATTTCAAGAATGGCCTCGACAATAAATGGTACGAAGGCATTAAGCTGGAGGTTTCCCTCACTATGGTAATCCTCAACAAGGTGGGCCAGGTGAGTAATACGCATACACATGCCTTTGACCCATTCAAGGAGAACGGGATTACTTTTTTTTGCCATGATGGTGGAACCGTATTGAAGTTCAGGATGTTCCATTTCTTTGCAAAAGGAGGAGGTATAAAGGAGAAAATCATTGGCCATTTTTTGAAGATTTTTTGCAAGAAGAAGATAGCCTCCCGCCAGCTCTGACCAATCATCATGGTGAGCAATGGCATCAGGGAGATTTTGAGATCTGGCCAGGGGAAGGTGGGTTATTTCTCTGAGAAATTGTTCGGCAGCGTATACATAAGCTTGTGGGGCAGGAAAACCCGTTCCTATAGCCGTACCACCGAGGGCTATGAGTCGTATTCTGTCTTTGAGTTTATGAAAACGCCAGCGATCTCTTTCTATCATGCCAGCCCATGATCCAAATACCTGGCCGAGCATGATAGGAAGAGCATCTTGGAGTTCTGTTCTTCCCATCATGAGCGTGAGAGAAAAGGCAGTTTCCTTTTCAACCAGCATGGTTTGAAGTTTGACTACTTTGTTTTCGAGGTCATATAGGTCGCGTAGAAGACATATCGTCACGGCTGTAGGGAAGGTGTCGTTAGTAGACTGGTAACGATTGATATCCTCCAGAGGGTGAATAGAAGGGTGGTGTGGCTCAGTTTGTCGTATAATTTCGGTGGCGCGTGTAGCTATCACTTCATTGATATTCATATTCAAGCTTGTTCCAGCTCCTCCCTGTTGTAAGGGAACAACAAATTCTTCGTCCCATTGGCCAGCTATGATTTCATCAATTGCCTGTAATATGCTTTCGTAGACGGATGGGGAAAAGGCTTTTTCTGTTTTTTGTATAGCCATAATGCATGCTTTTTTGACCTCGGCATAGGCTTTGACAAGAGAAGACGGTACTTTGCCCTGACCAAAGTTTTGAATAGCAAGAGTTGTTTGTTGCCCATATTTCATGTGGTATTCCTCCTCAAAATACTTTCTCCTCTTTCAAAAGAAATTTCTTTGCCAATAGAGGCTACACGGAATGATAAACAGGAAAGACACTGCCATCCATCTTCATCGAGGCATATTTTGTTGGCATAGAGAAGATAGTACCGTTTTTTTTCAGTTGGAGTTATGTTTGGCATGAG
>JBKBIS010000186.1:0-3582 GCA_046294145.1 Brevinematales bacterium
TTTTTGTGTTCTCTGGATTGCATTTCCTGTATCTTTGTGATATACTATATGTATGTGAGAGATGTATGCTTATCGATAGTCATATTCATTCTTCGTTTTCTGATGGGGTGTTTTCTCCTCTTGAACTCTGGCGCAAGGTGGTGGAAAAAGGGCTTGGTGGATGGGCTCTCACAGATCATGATACGATGCATGGTGTGGAGGAGGCTCGTTTCTTTGGCAAGACGTATTATCCAGAGAGGTTTTTTGTGGCGGGATGTGAGTTTTCTACTCACCATCCAGAAGTGGGAGAGGTTCATATCCTGGCCTATTTTTCTGGTTCGTATGAGGGGATTTTGCCACTTCTGGAGGAGTACCGACGGTCTCGCATTCAACGGGCTAAGATCATGGTGGATCTTTTGCGGAAAGAAGGGTATCATCTTGAATGGGATGAGTTGGTTAGTCGTTATGAAGATAGACCTCTGGGAAGGATGCATTTAGCCAGGGCTTTGGTGGCGGCGGGATATCTTTCAAGTCCTTCACAGGCTTTTCAGGGACTGCTGGATAATCGGGGAAGGTGTTATGTTCCTAGACGGGAGATCCGTCCAGAGGCAGTGGTAGAGGCTGTTTCCTGGGCAGGAGGGTGGCCTATTCTTGCTCATCCTACGTTTTTGTCAGAAGCTGATAACCATCGCTATGTTCGTGAGTGGTTGAAAAGGGGTATGGTGGGTATTGAGTATCGTCATCCGCGGGTAAGTGAATCGGTAAGTGCATTTCTTTTGGGAGAGTATCGTTCGCTTGTGCTTGTTTCGGGGAGTGATTTCCACGATGAAGGTGGAGAGAAGGACCTTGGAAAATATGGGGTTCCACTAGTCTGGTGGGAGAAGTTTCTTGAGAATGAGAGAAAGCATGATGTCAAAAGTGGGCTTGAGGAGTAAAAGGTATGAAAGCAGAGTTTCCATTTATTTGTATTTTTTCTCGTGAAGCGTTATAATAACTGGGAAAATTCAGAGAAAAGCGGAGGAAAAACAATGATTATTGTGCTTAAACCTACAGCGACTAAAGAGGAAATTGACCATATTGTTCAGATGATTGAGAGTCATGGCCTGAGGACAAATGTTTCTCAGGGAGAAACGCAAACAATTATTGGTGTGATTGGGGACAAGACGAAATTGGCCAATACACCAATCGCTTCGCTTGCCTGTGTGGAGGCAGTTTTGCAGGTGTCCAAGCCTTATAAATTAGCCAGTCGGGATTTTCAGCCTTTCGATACTATTATTGAAGTTGGTGGTGTGAAGATTGGCGGGGGAAACCTGGCTATCATGGCTGGTCCTTGTAGTGTAGAGAGTGAAGAACAGATGATGATTATTGCTGAGGAAGTGAAGAAGGCAGGTGCAAATATTCTTCGCGGAGGGGCTTACAAACCGAGGACATCCCCATATGCTTTTCAGGGTCTGGGAGAGGCTGGACTCAAGATCCTTCGTAAGGTTGGAGATAGGTTTGGTATGCCGGTTATCTCAGAGGTGATGGATACACAGGATGTGAAGACTTGTGTGAAATATGTAGATATTCTTCAAATTGGTACACGAAATGCCCAGAACTTTGCTCTGTTGCGAGAGGTTGGGAAGACAAGGACACCTGTTCTCTTGAAACGAGGCATGAGTCAAACTATTGAGGAGTGGCTGATGTCAGCAGAGTATATTATGTCTGAGGGAAACAAATCAGTGATTCTCTGTGAAAGGGGTATTCGTACCTTTGAGACGGCTACTCGAAATACTCTTGATATTTTAGCTGTACCTGTGGTGAAAGAAAAAACTCACCTTCCTATTGTTATTGATCCCAGTCATGCAGCAGGGGTATGGAAGTATGTGATTCCTATGTCATTGGCTGCTATTGTGGCAGGTGCTGATGGTCTTGAGATCGAGGTTCATCATGATCCAGAAAAGGCTGTTTCTGACGGTGCTCAGTCTCTTAAACCAGGCAAGTTTGCTCTTCTGATGGATGAAATTCGCAAGATTGCTCCTGTGGTTGGCACTGGAAAAAATTTGTAAAACGAGGTAGGCATGGAGTGTAAAAAGATAGGTATCTACGGTCTTGGACTCATTGGGGGATCTCTTGGTCTTGCGGTGAAAACCTATCTTCCTGGGTGTCAGGTATATGGTTTTGGGAGAAACAAGGAGAAGCTTCAGAATGCCAAAGCCCTGGGCATGATCGATGGATATGCTACTGATATGGATCTTGATCTTATCGAGAGTCTGGATATTTTTGTGATTGCTACTCCACCAGAAGAGGTGGCATCTATTTTTGGTAGATTTATGCCTTCTCTCAAGGAGGATGTGATTGTGATGGATGTGGCGAGTATCAAACGCCATGTGATTGATGCTGTAGAGAAGATCAATAGTCGCCAACTCACTTTTGTTGGTACTCATCCTATGACAGGGAGTGAGAAGTCTGGTCTTGAGTTTGCGAGGGCAGATCTGTTTGAAAAGAAGATTGTTGCTATTGTGGGGGATTATCCTGATGAGGTACTTGAGGTTGTCAGGGATTTCTGGAAGTCTTTTGGTTCTCAGATTGTGATTGTCTCCGCTGATTTTCATGATGAGATAGTAGCTGCGACGAGTCATTTGCCACATCTCATTGCTTCGGCTTTGTCCTGTTTTTTGGAGAAAGATGGTTGGGCTGAGGTGAGGTTTTTTGGGCTCTATGGCAAGGGGCTTCTTGATACAACTCGGATTGCCCAGGGGAATCCGGCTATGTGGGTGGATATTGTTTTCAAAAATGCAGACAATATTGAGCGTTCTCTCATGGATTTTTCTCGGGAGATTGACACACTTCTTCATCTGATTCGCAATGGCCGAAAAAAGGAACTTGAGGAGTATCTCCAGAAGGCCAAGGAGTTTCGTGAAACGTTATGATTATTACGATAGATGGTCCTGCTGGTAGTGGAAAATCTACCATGGCCAAACGGTTAGCGAAACGATTGGGTTTTCGTTTTCTTAATACGGGTGCAATGTACAGGGCTGTTACTTTGTATCTTTTGCGTGCAGGTATTGAGGTTTCCGAGAGAGAAAAGATACAGAAAATTCTTCTGGATATTCATCTGGAGTTTGTAGGAGAAAACATCATCATGAATGGAGAGGATGTCTCCCTGGCTATTCGTTCTCAGGAGGTAGAAAAGTACGTTTCGGCGGTTTCATCCCTTCGAGAGGTGAGAGAGCGTCTGGTGGAACTTCAGAGAGAGATAGCTTCCCGGGGGGATTATGTGCTGGAGGGACGTGATACAGGGACGGTGGTGTTTCCTGATGCCTTTTGTAAGTTCTATCTTGACGCTTCTGTTGAGGAACGGGCAAAGCGCCGACAAAAAGAACTCAGCGAGAGGGGTGAATACCACGATCTGGACTATCTCAAAAAGGAAATTGAAAAAAGAGATAGACTGGACAGAACAAGGGAAATTGCCCCCTTGATGAAGCCGGCTGATGCGGTTGTTGTTGACACAACTACTCTTTCTCCTGATGAGGTTGAGGAAAGACTTTTTCAAGAAGTGATGAGAAAAAAGGGGGAGTGATGAAGATTGTGTTGGCCAAAGAATATGGGTTTTGCTTCGGG
>JBKBIS010000187.1:0-3556 GCA_046294145.1 Brevinematales bacterium
TATCGTAGGCTCTATAGTACTTTCCCCCTGTTTCCTCTGCCATCCAGGCCAAAAGCTTCTCATCAATAGACTCTCCAGACCGCAATACATAAAAACGACCTGAACGATCTGCTGGCTGTAAGACCGCATCCGGATTCCCAAAACCTATAGTATACACCCGAATACCCTTTTCTCTTGCTATTTGTGTTGCTGTCTTTGGATCCACCAGCCCGGCATTGTTCATACCATCCGTGAGAAGAATAACCACCTTACTTTTTGCTTTTGAAGAAGCAAATCGATTGATGGCAGTAGCCACACCCATCCCTATAGCCGTGCGATTATTCGCAGGATTGAACACAATCCCATCTACCAATCGAAGAACCATATCCCTATCATAGGTGAGGGGGGTCAGTGTATAGGCATAAGTCCCAAAGAGCACCACCCCTATACGATTCTGGGCTTGTTTTTCGATATACGATTTTATCACTCTCTTCGCAGACTCAAGACGAGTATATTCTTTTATCCGCCCCGAAGGATCCTCATAAATCATCTCTCCATATAACCGACGTCTTACCAGAAATGACGGTATCTCATCTACAAAAAGCATAGTTTCAGAAACATCTAAAACCAGAACAATATCCACCCCATAAAGATTATCCTGAGCAATAGTCTGCCCACCAACAGGCCTAGCCAGGGCTACAATCCCAAGGAAAAGCCCTACCACAACCAGAATATCCAAAAGCCTCTCATACCACATTGTCCAGACACTTTCTCTTCCAAAGAGCCGAATATCAGAAACTCTCAAATGAGCTTCTCCTGAACCTCCCCAGAACCGTCTGCCATACTTGAGCCAGAAATATACAGGAATAACCAACAAAGCAAGGAAATACCACGGATGCAAAAATCTCATTCGTTTTCCTCCTTGGAAGGCACAAGGTATTTATATATCTCTTCACTTTCTTTGAGAATTTGCTTACGCTTTTCAAGAGAAGTCGTATGCTTCGCATACTTCACCCTATCACACCACTTCAGAACATCTAAAACTCGATCTTTCCATTCCTTATCCACAGAGAGAAAAGCCCCAATCTCACGACTTCCCATCTCCTTAGCGGGGAAACCATACGCTTTTTCAAGAACCCACCTAACAAAATACGCCACCTCAGAATAATATCTTTTCTCATCCATAATTTCTGCTTCAGCCTGTAGTCGAGAAAGATAGTCTTCCAGTGTTTCAGACGGAAGTTTCTCTTCTTCTTGTTTGACCTTCTTCTTGTGCCAAAAAAACCATATCGCCCCTACCAGTAAAACCAACCCAAGAACCACCCATACCACCCACCAGAAATCATACATCGGATAAATATCCTCTACAGGATGAAGATTGGAAACACTTACATTGGTCGGAGTCACCCGAAGAATCCACTTCTCAAAGACAAGACGATTGGTTTTCCCTTTCACCACCGTGACAACATCAAGAGGCGGAATAGAGAGAGGAGAAAGTGAAACATGCTCAAGCGTAATAACAATTCCCCTCTCATTAGTATGATACTTCACAAACACAAAAGGAGAAAGCTCCTCCTGGAAGGTATAAGAAACAACCTCCCCCTCCACAGGATAGAATGCTTCCACTCTCTGCATCATAGGAATCTCGTTGGTAGGAAAAATCGGCACAAGCAATAACCACCACCAGACCATCACTCCCTCCTTGCAGGATAGTCCATACGCTTATGGAAGGCAGCTGTCAGATATTCCACAAAGGCATCACGAATCTTTTTCACCTGACCAAGAGTAATAGGACACTCATCCAATTGACCAGACTGAAGTCTCTGTTCGATAATATCATCTACAATATCCTCTAACGCATGAGAAGTTACCTTTGACTCTCCTCCCTTCTGCTGATAAGCACGCGTAGCTGCTTCAATCCCATCAGCAAACATAAGAATAGCTGTTTCAAGCGAATGAGGTTTTGGACCCGGATACTGATAATCAGCAGGATTTATCGTTTCCTCTCCATAAAGCCGAAGAGCCTGATGATAGAAATAAGAAATAGAAGTCGTTCCATGATGCTCCTCAATAAAAGCAATAATCTCCTCAGGGAGACGATACTTCCGAGCCAATTCCACTCCATATTTCACATGCTGCTTGATAACCGATATAGAAAGCCCCGGCTTAATCTCATCATGAGGATTATCACCTGATTGATTTTCTATAAAAAACTCCGGCGTCTGCAACTTTCCCACATCATGGTAATAAGCCCCAACTTTCGCAAGCAAAGCATCCGCTCCAATCTCAGAAGCCGCCACCTCACACATTTCTCCAAGTCGCTGAGAATGAAGATACGTTCCCGGTGCCTGTTCATGCAACATACGAAGAAGTGGACTGGTAGAAGGTGAAGCTAACTCTGTCAAACGGAAATAAGTAGGAATACCAAACACATTCTCAAAGAGAGGCAAAAGAGCAAATGCCACCAAAGCAGAAATCAAACTATTTCCCAGTGCAAAAAGTCCCACCACAAACCAGTCAGAGAAATTCAATCTGATCTGATAAAACCACTCATAAAAGAACGAAAACAGAATTTGAAGAAGAAAAATCTCCATACCAATCACAAAAAAATCATACCGTTTCTGAAAGGTTTTTCTTTTCTGAGAAGCCGTATACAAAGCAAAAAGAGATAAACTCAAAAGATTGGTAAAACTCACCACATCCGTAAGCGGATAAAATATAGCATACAAACTATAATTGATCAGAAGAACAAAAGCCACAGGCTGTTGTTGAAAGAGAATAGGTAGCGTCAAAGTAATAATAGCAAACGGCGTATGCAAAAAAACCGGGAGAAAAAAAGACCCAAACGAAACATGACTATACCAGAGAAAAAGATGATGAAGAAGATAAAAAATCAAGGACATCAAAAAGAAAGAAGACTTCTTCCAGAGAATATCCTGATAACGATGATACCGATAAATAAAAAGAACAAAAATCACCCCCATCATAAGAAGCACCACAGGAAAGCGAGTAATAAGGAGATTTTCTCTGTACTTTCTATAGGCCTGAAGTCTCTCAATATCGCCCGCTGAAAGCACCGCTCCACGTCCCACGATAACCTCTCCCTTTTTAATCACCTCTTTTGGTACCCGCTGAGCCACCTGAGAAGCAATAACCCTTTCTCTCGCTCCATCATCCAGATCAGCCGTTGGTTGAAGAAGAGATATCAAAATCTCCGCAATAGCCTCATAAAAAAGCTCATTCCTGCTACCAAAAAGACGACGTATGATAGCAAGAAGGTGCTCCTTTTCCACAGGAACCAGTAAAAGCTGATTATATAACACACCATGAATCTCCTTGCCCTTCTGCACATACACCATCTCGCCTTTTTCAGGGACCATCCTCTTCACCAAAAGATAATTCTCATGCAAAAAATCAAGCACAAAAAGAAAACGATTCTCATACTTTGCCAGAAGAACCCTATTTTCGAGAATATACTGCCGTATCTTTTCACTATAAAAATAGTTTTTCTGGGCAAGAAACCCCTCAAAGGTTTCTTGTTTGTTAGTAGCCATGGAGAGCCATTCTAAAACAAGAC
>JBKBIS010000188.1:0-3555 GCA_046294145.1 Brevinematales bacterium
TCCTGAATCTGAATCTCTACCTCAAGGGTATCCCTTGTGGTACCAGGAATTTCAGTCACAATAGCCCTATCTTCCTTGGCCAGAAGATTGAAAAGGCTCGATTTTCCTACATTTGGGGCTCCAACAAGAGCAACTCTGAGACCAAGGCTCAGGATTTGTCCGGCCCGTGCAGTTTTGAGAAGGTTGGCAAGAGAAGAACCTATGTTTTCTATCTGCCCAAGAATCCTTTCGTATGAGAGAAATGTTTCCTCTATATCACTGTGGTCAATAGCCGCTTCGATGATGGCAATGAGTTCAAGAAGAGAAGAGTGAATACGTGTAATAACTTCAGAGAGTTTCCCCTGAAGCTGAGAGAGAGCCGCACTTTTTGCAAGTCTCGTGTGCGAGCGTATGAGGTCATTGACAGCTTCAGCCTGACTGAGATCCATTTTGCCATTCAGATAGGCTCTCTCGGTAAATTCTCCCGGTCTTGCTATGAGAGCCCCTGTGTTGACAAAAATTCTCTGTGCCTCCAAAAGAATCCAGGGGTTTCCGTGAAGCATCACTTCGACCATATTCTCGCCCGTATACGAAAAGGGCGATGCATACTTGATCCATACAGCTTCGTCAAGTATTTCTCCATTCGTATCCACCAGATAGCCCAGGGTAGCCCGACGGAGAGGAATACTCTGCCATCTTTTTTTCCCCCTATAGAGTTTTTCAGCGATTGAGTATGCATCCGTACCACTCAATCGTATAACCCCTATAGCTGATTCTCCTAAAGGAGTGGCTAAAGCTACAATAGTCGGTCTGCGATTAAAGCCGGATGTGTCTATCAAGGTTGATAATCTCCTGCTCAATGATAGTGTAGATATTCTGGATAGTCCAGTAAAGCACAAGCCCCGAGGGCATGTTCCAGAAGAGGAACAAAAACACCAGAGGAAGAAGATACATATTGAGTTCCTGCCCCTTCATCGCCGGGTTTTTAGCTGTTTGAAGTCTGGTTTGCAAAAGCTGAATAGCCGTCATAATAAGGGGCAAAAGGTTAAACTGATGAGGGAGGAAAGGAATATTCATGGTGAAAAGGGTATCAGGCTGTGTGAGATCCTTGATCCAGAGAAAGGTGGCCCCCTTGAGTTCAACAGAATGAGAAAGCACCCGATAGAGAGCAAAAAATACAGGAATTTGAAGAAGAAGAGGCCAACACCCACCAAGCGGATTAATTTTTTCTTTTCTATAAAGTTCCATAATCTTTTGCTGGAGAACTTGCTGATTGTCTTTGTACTTTTCTTGAATATTCTTTAGCTTTGGCTGGAGGAGCTGCTGTTTTTTCACGGAGACAGCCGCTTGAATAGAAAGAGGAGAGAGCAACAGTTTCACCATGAGAGCAATGAGAATAATCACAATACCTTTGTTCGTGATCCATCCGCCAAGTACATTGAGAAGCCACACCATAGCCCATTCTATAGGTTTCATAAACCACGCAAAGATAGTAGGCCATCTAAAAAGTTGTCCATAGGTGAGATTCACCTGTCTCAGAAGAGATTCCTTGCGAGGACCACAGTAGTAATGAATGGTAAAATTCGTGGCCTCCCCTGCCCCCAGAAGAAGCACAGGAAGATAGAGAGTAAGAGCCGTCTTTTCTACGGTCTTGTAGCGACTTTCCACCTCATACGAAGCAGAAATACCACTACTTTCAGGTTCTGCAATAAAAACAAAATAATTATCAGCCACAGAAACCCACTGGAAATTACTGAGAAAAGTAACGTTTTGAGGAGAACTAAAAAGCCCCTTCTTGAGAAGAGGAAGAAATTTCTTACCAACGAGAGCCCCATACGTTTGCATATTACCTGTTCCCGCCTCATTGGTACTCATGATGTCCGGTCTCCAGCGAAGAAGAAAGGACCTCCCTTGATAGTCAATCTTTGCAGCCTCTTTGCCTGTATTGGAGATAATCACATGCTGAACAAATGTATAATTAGAAAGAAGCTCATAAGAGACTCTCACATCGAGAGGAGTGGTATTCCAGACCAGAAACCCTTTCCATTCGGCTTTCGTTTCTGTAGCAGAGACAAGAGAAAAGCCCAAAATATTTGTGCTATCTTTTTCCCACTGAAGAGAACCATACCTTACCCCCAAAGAAGAAAGAAGAGACACAGGACTTTTTGACTGATTCCACGGGCCATCCACCGAAAGATGTGAAACACCGCCCCCCTCGCTACTGAGATCAAGCCTCACCAGAGGAGTTTTGAGAGAGATATTTGTAGAAGGGACATTTGAAAGAGCCATGATTTTCAAAGGAGCCATCTGGGTAAGCACATTGGTATTGGTAGAGATCTCTCCAGACAAAGGAGAAGAAGACGATTTCTTGCCCATCTGATTAAACAGGTAGAGATAAAAACCAAAAAAAACAACCATCAAAAGCACAGAAGTAAAAAAACGTTTCTCAAAATCACGATCCATGGGATAGCCTCCTTTGAATTCGGTGGAGAGAGAATAGCATCCTTGCCGAGAGCGGGACTCGAACCCGCACGGGTATTTCTACCCTAGGGATTTTAAGTCCCTTATGTCTACCAATTCCATCATCTCGGCAGAGGGAATGAGGGGATGGCCGGAATCGAACCGGCTCAATAGCGATTTTGCAGACCGCTGCCTTCCCACTTGGCTACATCCCCTTAATTGAGAAATATATTATATCATGTTTTAAGCTAAATGTCAAATTTTACCTCAAAAGCGGACAGGACACAAGAAGACAGGTTCTCCCTTTTCCGATTGTCAAGATGTGATGTATATACCATAGACTACAAAAAAAAGTTTTTCACTGATTTCTCGTCAGGCCAAATAGAGTTTTCTCATGGAAATAGGACTTATTTTATCTTCAGGTAGAAATGTAAACTCATTTTTCAAAAGAAATGAAGATCGGATACGTGGAAGTAGGCAAAAAAGCAAAGGGGGGATCCCTTTCAGGTCCCCCCTTTGAAAAAGATACTCTGAGTATGACTTACCACTTCCTTCCCATTTTGTTACCACGACCAGCGCGAATAGGAGTATTCTGGATTTGCTGCCTCTGTTCTGGAGTGAGAACCTTCATCATATCCAGTTCAGCCTCAAAACGGCGCTGAGCAATCTTCTGCTGAACAGTTTGCAATTTAGCATGAAGATCCTTTGCCTTCTTCTCATCAAGGGTAGATGAGGTCATCACCTTGTGAAGATCATAACGGATTTGGTCAGCCTCAGCATCGAGAGAAACAATATCTTTACGCAGGTTCTGCTGAATGGCAAAAATCTTATCTCGCTGATCCTGAGTAAGGTTGGTGACAAGCCCCAACCCTCTTATCCCATAACCGGCTTGAGGATCACCACACCCAGCACCTCTGCCCATTCCAGGTCCCATCTGTCCAAACAGAAGGGAACTTCCAACAACACTCATAGCTACTACTACCATGACTCTTTTCATACTCTCCTCCTTGCGGTGAGTTTTGTGTGTTCACTACAATAAGACAAAAAAAACAAAAAAAGTTGCAAAACTTCAGATGACTTTTTGGCTGTTCATTGAGGTGCAATTCGGCAATCTGC
>JBKBIS010000189.1:0-3539 GCA_046294145.1 Brevinematales bacterium
ATGATAAAGATTTTGTACCAGATGGTGAAATATCCTCTCTCAAAGAAGACTATGAGCAGCTTCGCACGGAGTACGAGAGGGAAAAACCTACCTTCAAGGATAATACGGTCTCTTTTAAGGTGAATGATAAAAAAATCAACACCAGTCCTGAAATTGTGGCAAAGGCAATCAAGACAATTCTATCAAAGGATAGTTGATTTTTTTTGAAAATGGCTTATAATAAAAACGATAAACTTAGCCCTATGAAGGGGGAGATATGGGTGTAGAAGCGGATATCCTTGTCAATAATTATGGTATTTCTCAGGAGTTTGCCCAGAATCTTTTAGATTTTTTTGAGGGGGATGTTGATAAGGTTATCCAGATGATGGAATCTTCTGACAAGGATATTACTGTAGTGAAGGGTAAATTTATAGCCTCCCGTCGTAATCTCTATGGGGCGTTTATGTTTTTTTATAATCATCAGAGTTTATTTCCGGAGTATATCTTTGTTGTATGTTCGACAGATCTCAATCTCAGTCGGCTTCGTATTGAGGATCCCTGGACTGCGTATGTGGAATCTCTTCGAATGTACCAGACGGCCCAGGAATCGGATCCTGAGGTTGCTTCAAGGATAGAAGCTCAGATACTTTCTCGGGATAATATCTCTGCGCTCACAGGATACCTTTCAGACAAAACCAGTCCGGATCTTATCAATCTTAAGCGATTTTTGACCAATGAAATTAATCGGGTGATTTATGATGCAAATGTGCTTGTTAAGTTTGTTTTAGAAGAGGCTGATATTTTCAGAACAAGAGCATTTCTGAGCAATACCCATGATGGGTTCAAAGTTGTCTCTAATAACCCTGCTAATTTGGTTCTCATGAATCTGAAAGTGGAACCGGTGCTTTCCCCTTTGGGAGGCAAGGATGTTGAGAGTCTTGCTTCTATGGACGAGGTGTATGTACGAGTACTGGACGATCGGCCTATTGTGCCGGAATTGGTAGAAAAACTTCGTCCACCGGATGTGCTTGCTCCTAACACTATTGTGGGAAAGGTTCTTGAAAATCAACTCATGCCAGAGTCAGAAAATAGAAGGATCACTCTTCTGTTTGGGCCTGGAATTTTTGGGTCCTTTGTACTTGGGGGAAAGGTTAGGGTGCAAACAAGAACAGAAGCGACAGGGAAAACTTCAGCCGGGGCTTCAAAAGGGGGGGAGACCTCTTCTAAGCAGGAACCTGTGGTTTTTAGTCTCAATTTTGATGCCGATGGTAACCCTGTGGCACCTTCTTCTCTTTCTGATACTAAGGTTTCGGATTTCATCGCAGAGGAAAAGTCAAAAAATCGAGCGAGTGTCTCTTCAGCTATCATTGTGGGTATTGTGGCAATGGCGGTGCTCACTCTTTTGATACTTGTTTTCTCGTTTGTCCTGTATTAGGAAAAGATAAAATTTTTTATAGCTCTTGCAATTGGTATATTTTCCCTTATAATATATCCATGACATAGACAGGGGAGGTAGTGTATGGAAATTACAACTCTGCAGCATCTTGTGAATTATTTATCTATTTTTGGACGGAAAGTAGTCTCACGAATGAAAGAAGGAACAACATACAGGCAATATACCTATTACGAGTTTGTACAAAATATTCGTTCTGTGGCGGCTTATTTTCTTCGTTTGAAAAGATTGAAAAAAGGTGATATGGTGGCCATCTATTCTGAAAATAGGCCAGAATGGATGATGGCCTATCTGGGGATAGTTTACAATGGTATCTGGGCAGTTCCTCTTGATGCTCGTTTAACGGATTTAGAGGTCAAGAATCTCATTACAGATTGCGGAACAAAGTATCTTTTCACCACGGCATCTCTTCTGGAAAATGTTCTTTCAGAACCTGAGGTAGTAAAACAACTTTCAGAGATTATTCTTTTCGATAGGGTGGAGGTACCAAAAGAACTTCAAAAGAAGGTTCGTTATTGGCAAGATATTCTTGAAGAGGGTTGGGCAAAGGAACATAAAGAACATAGAGAGTTGGTGGTAAATCCTGATGATGTGGCTTCTCTGATTTACACCTCGGGAACAACAGGGAAACCAAAGGGTGTGATGCTGATGCATTCAAATTTTGCAGCGCAGATCAATTCTCTGGCTAAGGCGGTTCCTCTTCTGGATACAGATGTACTTCTTTCGGTTTTGCCTCTTCATCATACTTATGAATTCTCTGTGGAGCTTACGGTTCTCTACAAGGGAGCAAGTATTACCTATGCTGAGAGTTTGAAACCAAACAAGATGTTTGATAACATTCGAGAAACTGGTGTCACAGTGATGGTTGGTGTGCCTTTACTCTTTGAAAAGATTTACGATGGAATTATGCGCCAGGTGAGAAATCTTCCCTTTGGGGTGAAACATGTGCTTATGGGATTGTATCATTTTACTGCTGGACTCAATGCATTAACCAGAAAAAAAGCGGGCAAGGTTATCTTTTCTTTTCTTCGAAAAAAGGCTTACCTTGATGGGATACGGTTTGCTATCTCAGGAGCAGCTCCCTTGAATCATAAGGTGGCTAAGGGTTTTGAGGTTTTGGGCCTGATTCTTCTCAATGGATATGGTCTGACGGAAACTTCTCCGGTTGTATCGGTGAATCGTGTGGATCGCATAAACAATCTTTCTGTAGGGGAACTTATTGAGGGTATTGAGGTCAAGATTGATAATCCTGATAGTGAGGGTAATGGAGAGATTTGTGTGCGAGGGCCTATTGTTATGAAGGGGTATTACAAGAATCCCAAGGCTACGAAAGAGGTGATTGATAAGGATGGATGGCTTCATACAGGGGACATTGGCAAACTTGAAAATGGTTATCTCTTTGTTACTGGTCGAATCAAGAATATTATTGTTACACCAGGAGGAAAAAATGTTTATCCAGAAGAGATTGAGGAAATGATTAACGAAAGTGACTTTGTTCTTGAGAGTCTGGTGCTTGGTGTTCCAGAGAGTCAGCATTCTAAGGGGGAGAATATCTATGCTTATGTGGTACCGAACTATGAGTTCTTTGATACCTATTGTAATCTCAATAATCTTGAACTTACTGATGAACTGGTAGAAGAGTGTGTTGCCAGGCACATGCGAGAGGTGAATGCAAAACTTCCAGATTACAAAAAGATTCGGGATTTTCGTATTCGCAGAGAGGAATTTGCCAAGACATCGACAAAGAAAATCAAGCGTTTCTTGTATTCCGGTAAAGATTTTCTGAATACGTAAAAGGCAATGTGGAGGATATATGTTTCGCGGTTCAATGGTGGCACTTATTACCCCTTTTCGAAATGGGGAAGTAGATTATGAAGCTCTGGAGAGTTTGATTGAATGGCATATTGCAGAGGGAACGGATGCTCTTGTTCCCTGTGGGACGACAGGAGAATCGGCCACACTGAGTCATGCTGAACACAAAGAGGTGGTGGCTTTTGTGGTGAAGAAGGTGAAAGGACGGGTTCCTGTGATTGCCGGAACAGGTTCTAATTCTACTCGGGAGGCTATTGAACTGGCTCAGGCGGCAAAAGAAGTTGGGGCTGATACC
>JBKBIS010000018.1:0-13259 GCA_046294145.1 Brevinematales bacterium
ATTGATCGAACAGTGGTGTATCATCCCATTCAATCAGGTGAGACCAATCATGTGACGGTTCGTCTTCGCGTGACCAATCTTGGGTGGGGGAGTAACAAGCTTCATAAGCTGCGGATATGGATCCCGATTGGGTTAACCAATCAGCTGGTGGGGGTAAGTAATGCCCTGCTTGAACGAACCAATGAAGTAACTGGTCCGGTGAGAATTGTGGCTTCTAATCTCATTGAAGTAGACTATATTGGGGGTGGGAGTGAGCTTCTTGCAGGAAATGCAGACGATGTGTTCTTGAAATTTGCGGTGACTACTAATAGTGTGATTCAGGGAAATATACTTCTTGCGGTGGCGAATAACTCTCTCGATGAAGGTGGACAGTATCAGTGGACCAATTACTGGACAAATGTGGTTGTACTGAGCGGAACGAATGTCTTGAGTATAGTGGATCCTGCCCGATTTTATATCCAGCCAACCACTATTGCTACACCAGCTTCGTGGAGCAGACTCACTAATCGTATTGAAAATGGTACGGAGGCATGGGGACGGAAGATAAAACGTGTAGATATCTTCTTTGATAAAGATTTTGTGACAAATGTGGTTGTTCTGGGTGTGGGTTCTGGTGGAAATGCGAGTGTTATTGGCGGGACAAATGTTTCTATTCAGTATCCAGTCGGTATAGATCCGAATTCAGGGCGATGGATAGACCTTGTGGTCTATGATAAGTGGTTGGAGGGAAATACCAATATGTTTGTCAGCGCAAAGGTGTGGTATGAGTCTGATCCGTTGAGTGAGGGAGAGAATGCCTTTGTGAAAGAGGGGTATAGCAGCCGGGTAGATTTTGAAAATCCTCTGGCTTCAGCCCAGGGTACCATCTTGCCGCAGGTGGTCTGGCAGGATTTTGTTTTCACAAACTATGCGCTGATTCTCTCCAATACTGGCGATGTGGGGAATGAACTGAAATGGGTGAAAGTGGTTCCTCCCTATACGATAGTAGGGGTAAGCAATATTACCTCTTCAAAGGGAGGGGTGGTTGTCAAATATCCAAGCGAGTTTCATATCTACTATACGAATACAACCTTTGCACCGGGAGAAGTAGATACTATTACGTGGGATGGATATGATAACATTACGAATGAGGTTGTGGATGTATGGAGTGTATATGTAAATAACACCCTGGACAATAATTTCTTCCAGAGTGTAGGAATCATGCCGGGGGGCAATCTCAACCTCATTATTAAGCGACCTTCTTATCGTGTAAACTACTATGCTGAGTTTACAAATGCCATCAATCTTATGGAAAGGAACAAAATGTATGCGACTGATGAGACAAACTGGGTGAAAATCGTCATTAACAATACGGGATCCACGGGGAACGATATTGTTGGGGTACGTATAAGGATTCCGTCTATTTATGATAGTGTGTCTGCACCCGACGGTTTAATTGATACCAATGGGATTCAGGTTGTCAGTGGGCGTGGGAGTGCTGTTGTTTCCAATGACAGTGTATGGGTGGATTATTCTGCTAATCCTGTTCTGCCAATGGAAGGTGATGAGGTGATTATTCGAGTGAGGGATAGGATTGATCACTATGAAACCAATCTGCAGTGGAGTGTGGAGGCTCTTCTTGCCACTACCGCTGGCAAGTACAAACCTGCAGATATTCAGCTAGGGCAATCGGCAACGGCGTATTATGTGATGCCTCTTCCTCAACTGGTCGTGACTCTTTCTCCTTCCGAGGTATATCTGGCAAGGCGTCGATTTAGTCTCCAAATGAATATCAGTAATGCAGGAAGAGGAACAAGTGACATTGATAGGGTGAAGATCACCCTTCCAGAGGCACTGAGGAGTGGGTTTAGTACGGCAAAGGTTTCTGGTTCTATGGCTTCTTCGATAGCATATGCAGATGGTGTGCTCACTCTGGACTATGGTTCTCCTCTTCTGGTAGGACAGCAGGATATTATCTCTCTTGAGGTCACTAATACCTCAACTGTGATAGATGATCTGGCCTTTGTAGTGGTAGGGAGAAACTATATTCATGAGTCTCCGGCTACAGGTCAGATGGTGCTCTCTCTTTCTTCTCTTCCTTCCTTCTATTCATATGTGAATTATAACGAGGGCAATCTGAGGGTAAATACCACAACGGTGTCAAATGTCTTTTCGGTGAATATTGATAACTCGGTGAATACAGGTCTTGCTGTTTCAAGGGTACGGCTTGTTTTTCCGGATTGGTTTACCAATGGGATGAATTATCAGAGTGAAAGGTATATCACGAACTTAGCTCATGTAAGTGGTCATCCGACAAATATTATCGCTGAATATGGGCTCGATAATCGACCGATCCCTAGTGGAGAATATGATGTATTGAATCTTCCTCTCCTGGATGAGAGAAGGATAGGGAATTTCACCAACAAGGTGGAGGTGTTTGTGGATGATGGAAGGGCTCTTTCTGATGAGGAACGATGGATACCTCTTCCTGTGGCAGGAGGAAAGACAAATGTCTTCTTCTTCGAGATGCCTCCTACTGATGTCCTTCAGACGATCGAAACAAAGACGATCTATGTGGATACAGAAACAACAAACACGATAGTAAGAATTACCAATCGTGCTTCGCTGGATAATCCTGTAACCATGGCAAGAATTATTCTTCCGAAGGGACTCACCAATATTTCTGGAGCCATGAGTTCGAAGGGTGGAAGTATTGCGTATGATGTTGATATACATGCGATTATGCTTGATTATCGAGGTGTGGGTTTCCTTGGCAAAGGGGAAATGGATGAGGTCAGTTTTGCCTTTGACAACGGCTATCGTGTTCCAACCAATGTTTCCTTCATAGTGGAAACAGCTAACCTTACCAATGATGTGGTGTACTATACCGCACAGGGAATGAATGGATCCTATTCTCTGATGAAGGTAAACTATCCACCTGTCTCTGTAGAAGGAAGTTTCTATGGTGAGAACAGGTTGTATCTGATTGATACAAACGGGACCTTGATCTATCGTATTCTTAACCGAACCTTTGAAAGTGTGGTGACGCAGGTACTCATTACGTTTGAGGCAGAGATTTCCAACTACTTCACTGAGATAACGTTGGGGAATACTGTGGCTACCGTGAGTCAACCAGCAACCAACCAGAATCAGTTTATATTGAGTTATACGACTGCCAATGGTATCAAACAGGGCTTCTATGAAGATTTGATTTTCTCTGTTCGATATAAGCTGAGTAATACGGCAGTGATTCCTCTTGTGACGCATGTTTGGTTGGGAAAAATAGGTCCGGATGGGACAAATGTGAATGCTCTCAAAGCATTCTCTCAAGATCCTTTGAAGACATTTCTTTTCATCACCAATGCGAATTGGGGAGTAGTCAGGGGAGAGGTCTTCCCGTCGAACAGGCAGGTGATGGTGAAAATTTATCTACCTGGAACAAGTTCTGTGGTGAGAGATATTGACAATAATGTTCTCTCTGGGATCAGTCGGGTTCCTGAGGGCAATTATGTCCTGAGGAAAATACCCGAAGGAGAGTATGATATTGAGTTTTCAGCGCCGTATTATAGGAGTCTTCGCTATCGCACCAATATTCAGGCCAATGTGATTACCGAGATACCGAAGATGGCCATGCGCAATGCTCCACTGATAGGTGGTGAGGATGAGGCTCAGGTGGTAGAATGTTATGAGGACACGAATACGTATATTGTTTTCCCTGGTCAGTCGATTGGCAAGGAGTTTTCTGTAGATATTACGAGGTGGTGGTTGACACCTGAGCAGAGAAGAAATACGACGGAGAACAAAACGGTGAAAGCACCGGCGACGACGGAGAACATGTATGGGTACAGGTTTGATATCAGTACGCGTGATGATAAGCCGATGAATGGTTCTCTTGTGAAACGAGATGCGATTTTGTACCTGGCGTATGATCCTGCAGATGTAGCGCTTCGTGGGTGGAATGAGAATGAGCTTGCCATCTACTACTGGGATGACAATGGACTGAATCCGAGGTGGGTACGTGTTGGGGGAGAGGTGAATACGGCGAAGAAGCAAGTAGTAGCGAAGGTGAGCTATGTGCATAGTGTTTATGCTGTTTTAGGCAAGGGAGGGGAGGAGAGGAAAGGTCTCATCACGGCTGTCACTTTGAGGCCCAAGGTGTTTACACCGAGTCGATCTGTGGATGGGTATTATGGCTCTGTGAGGGTGACGATGGAATTCAGAGAAGCAGTGGAGAGGTATGAGGTGAAGATCTTTGATCTCAAGGGGAATCTCATCAAGAGGTTTGTGCGGGAAGATGGTCCCTATATGCAGGGAGAGATTGCGTGGGATGGTAAGGATACAGAGGGTTATGATGTGAAGAATGGTGTGTATATCTACAAGATATATGCTGGTGGGGAAACCTACAGCGGGACCCTGGTGATTGCACGGTAGGAGGTGGGATATGAGAGAGAGAAGATATAGTTTTCTGATGGTGCTTATGTTGGTGATGGGAACAGTGTGGGGAAAATCTCTCTATTATTATCAAGATTTTTCTAGTCCTGCGATGGATGCAACGAACTATAATGCTGGAGGATGGAGATGGAATTTTCCTATGAGCAGGGATATGATGGTTTGGGAGGTTCAGGATACTTTTTCCGCTGAAGATAGAGATTTCCCTGCTATTGTTCGGCGTTATCAGGGATTTCTCGAGATTTATGGAAGGCCTAATAAAAGTGCTCTTGCCTGGAATAACTGGTATATTGGGGATGGGGCGAAATTCAGTCCTTCTGGGGCAGGGCTTGGAGTGATTAACGCCACACCAGAGGAACCGTTTGGGTTCATGGTGATTCGTTATACCAATAGTATTGATCCAAGGGGAGATGCAGGAGAGTTAAACAATTATAATTCTGCGGCGAATCAAAAGGCATCTGTAAATGTGTGGATAGCAAGCGATAATGGGGCAAGTACCTCCTATGAGCGATGGAATGATTTTGCCTACTTTTTTGAAAAACAACACTGGAGTCAGACGAGTACGTATGGTTTTTTTGAGACAAGGGAATATGTGATTGGTTTTCCTGCAGTGGATATTGATGGGAATACGGTAGGGATAGCAGGTACTATTACTGGTAATTTTCAAAGAAACTATGATGATAATAATTTCAATTATCAAAATACTCTTACGAGACATTTCCCAGATGGTGACGGATATGTAAATCCGGTCACAGTTCCTCTTGGAATTCTTGTGACCCACGATGGCAAGAAAGTGAGCTTCTATGTGAATTACAATCCTCTGGGGACAACACCAAACCTGAGCAATGCGTGGGTCAAGATCGGAGAAAAAGAGGTGCCGTGGAGTACGAATCTTGTGGCATTTCTTTCCACTGAGACAGCCTTTTTCCGTGCTGGAGAGGTAGAGACTCAGTTTGATCATTTTTTGATTCGGAGTGTGGCGTCGAATGTGACGGCTGAGATTACCCCTCTGCGGGTTCTCACTAACAAGTCTGTACGTTTCAGGATCAGGATTCATATTGATACGGTAGCAAGTGACAGTGGTGTTCAGGAGATATATATCAAAAAGCCAGCGGGGTATAGTAGCTGGGTACCTGCCACTGTGGCTGTAACGAATGTGGTTGGAGGTGTGCCTATCAAAGGTTTTGTCAACAATGGTTCTTTGCCGCCGGGGAGTGATGCCGTGCAGGTAAGGGATGTAGGTGGGGATACCTTGCATATTCGTTTCTGGGCAAAAAGTGCGAGTCAGAACAATATTATTCGTCAGGATGATATTGATGTGTATTTTACCCTCACAACTCCCCTGGTAGCAGATACTGTTGGGCAAAAGTTTGAGGTGTATGTAGATAGTATCAAGCATACTGATACGGCTCAGGATGTGATTTTTGATAATGTGAATGGTCTTCCCTATGCTACAACAGGAAGGCAAAAGGCAAAAGAGGTTTCTCTTGATAGTACGCGAGTAAAAGTATATACGTCACCGGCTGCCTATGCAAAGGTAGAGTATACTCCTCAGCCCATTATTATGGGGACTGAAGAAAGTAGTTTCACGGTCAAGATCTCTTCAGAGGGTTTGGCCACTATTCCACCTCTCTCGAGTGCTCGTGTTTATATTCCTGATGGATTTACAGTTTCCAACAATACCCTCACATCAACCAATATTGTTTCCACAGTATTGGGAGCTTCTCTCAGTGCCCAGAATATCAGAGTAACAAACATCAGTGGAAGTAATTTTATCTGGATATACTATACGAATCTGGTGACTCTGGGGATTCCTCCAGCCTATGGTTTTGATAAGGTGAACTTCAAGGTGTATGGAACTCCTTCCTTTACAGGTATTCCTTATTCGAATTATCTTTGGCAGGTGGAGGTGAATAGTGCTGAAGTGGTGGAAGGTGCGGTATGGGTCAAGGCCAATACGAATGCGGTATATTCCAGTCAATTGGTTCGTGTGGCTTCCTCGAATGCCCAGGTGGCTGCTTCTATTTCTCCGGTGGAAGTGGCTATTCATGCTCTCTATAGTTCCAATGCGGTGAAATATACGTATTCGATCAAGAACGAAGGTCCTTCAGGCAATAATGTTCATAGGCTTTTTATCCAATTGCCTTCTGCCTATTCCAATAATTCAGTCTCCAATATTACAGTTTCACCAGCAGGGACAACAGCGTATTCCAACGGTGCTATATGGGTGACCTATAGCACACCCTTGTCATCGGGATCTACTTCTACCATTCAGTTCTGGGCATCCTTTACCAATACCAATGTAACTGGAAGTGGAGAGGTGGCAAGTTTTGTCCTCTATGCTGATAACAATAACTCAGCTGGGTATACTTTGCAGTATGAGAATACACCTTTTACATGGTCAGTCAATATTGTGCCGCCTCGCGTGAAAGGAGAGCATGCCATTGAGTTGATTGTTTCTGGTAGCACCAATGCCCCCGCTACTACTACTGATAAGGTTTCGAATAGACTTGTTCATCACATTTACAATACCTCACCCAAAGGGGTAGATATCAAAAGTGTGGATATTCTTTATCCCAAAACACTTCTCACCAATGTGAAGGTGATACAAAGTAAACTCTCGACAAATCTTACGTTTTCTGTGGAAGATATGGGATCTTATCTGATGGTACATCTTGTGTACACCAATTTTAAATCTTTCTATGATGACGTGGTTGTTTCCAGGGATGATGTGGTGGTGGATGTGCTTGATGCGATAGAGTTACCTACCAATTTTGTGGTTCCAGTGAGGGTGTATAAGATCGAGAATCGAACATCGGATTACTATTCTTCAAATGATACAACGATTGGCATTCTGTATTCTGGTAGCAACGGGATCTATGTGGATTATCCTATGCCAGAGGTAAGCTGGGGTGTATATCCTGGGGATATAGATTCGACGACAGAGACAAATCGCCTGACATGGGTGATAAGCAATACTGGTTTAGTGGCCAATGAGGTATTCCGTGCGATGCTTTCTCTACCGCTAACGGTAACCACCAATGTTTTCAATACTATTCTCACCAATAGCAGTGGGATGGTACGAGGTGCCTTGCTTTATGATCCTGTTACCGGTTTACTTCAGGCGAATTTTTCTCCTGCTTTGGCTGGTGGAGAGACGGTGTATGCACATTTTGATATGGTGGATCATGTAGACAATATGGATCTGTTGAATCAGATGCTGGTAACGACAGTTAGCAATGCAAGGGGAAGTTTCTCTACGACGAATCTTGTCAGTGGATGCTATTCCTCTCTGAACTTCCGCTTGCCCAAACCCTCTGGTGGTGGTTGGGTCACGCCAAATGTGGTTCTTATCAATGCCAATGGCCCTGCGGTGGTTACCCAGCAGTTTGTCGTGTTTATTACCAATACAGGGGGACAGAATGATAGATTTAATAGTGTGGAAATCAGGCTTCCTCAATTCCTGACCAATACGATAAAGGTGGCTTCCAGTGAGCTGCTTGGCTTGAGTTCTACCAACAGTGGTTTCTTTACAATAACACCGTCCAATGTGATTATTACCTATCCATCGGGGAGTCATGAGTTTAAGTCAGGGAAGGGGGATTATGTAACTTTGACTCTCCATGTGAGCAATCTTTATACTTTGCCTTTAAGCGGAGAATGGAAACTGCTTGCAAACAATGGTTTTGTTGACTATGGGTTCTCGCCACCAAAATCCTATTTTGATCTCACAAATGTTGGCACGGTTGCCCAGCGAAAGGCGTATGGAACAGCGATGCTTGTTGCTTCTCTTGATGTGACCAATGTGAAGAGAACATCAACCAATGGTCAGTTACGTTTTTCTATTACCAATGGAATGAATGGTGGTATGGGCGTGAAGCTGGTAAGAATCGCTATTCCTTCGCTTTATGTGGTTCTGACAAATACGATTACGGTGGATGGTTTTAGCCCGCTTAAGACAATCTCTAACAACGCTATATGGCTTGATTTCTCTGCAAGCGAGTTGCCACCGGCTGGATCGTTTACGGTTGATTTCTTGTGGAAGAAGGGTATCCAGACGGAACTTACCAATCAGGATTGGGATGTGAGGGTGTATTACTCAAGCAATCTGATTGATATGGCTATGAGGTCTTATGGAGAGCAGAGACAACAGATTGTCAATGTCCCAATTAAGTTCTATGCTGCTGTTTCACCTAATAAGGTGAATAAAGATCTTTCCTATCAGCAATATGTTATCACTATTACCAATGATAGTGAGGAGGGAAATGCAATTACGTTGTTGAGAATTCTTCCTCCAACCACTAATACCAATAATTACAAGGAGATTCTGACAAACATTGTTGGTGTGAATTCCTCTCGCGTGGGGAATAATGTGGTGTATTCAAATGATGGGGTGATCTACGTTCCTTATCAAAGCTATGGGCTTTCTATAAAACGTGGGGAGGTAGATACCATTGTTCTGACAGCGTATGACAGGGAGAATTCTTCTTACTTGAGTGGGTCGCGAGCACTTGAATGGACCATTTTAGCGGCAAATGCAGAGTGGGATCTTGCTACCAACAAAGCGGAGAAAAACCTCATTCTCTGGACAAATGATTTTTCTCTTGAGTTTGTTGTACCACCCTATAAGACGGTCTACGCTATCACACCTACCAATATCAATACAGTGGATATTACCAATACGATTACCTTTGCTCTCCAGAATACAAGTGAAAGTGCAGAAGATGTCATTGATAGGGTACGTATCAGTATTCCGTGGCCGTTCCTCACAAATATGATCTCTTTTAGCAGTGCCAACGCATCCGGGTATAATGTTATCACGGTTGATGGTACCAACTATCTTGAGGTGATATATCCTTTTGGACGTATGGGATCAGGATCGAATGACGTGATTACGGTGAGATGGAGAGATGCTTATGAAAATGGTGAGACGAATGTGGTTCTGGATATCAGTGTGCGTTATGCTACATCGGGCTCTACGTATGTAGCTGCCCTTCCTCAAATTGGGGCTACCAATGCTATCTTCTTCACCATGCCAGCTCCAGTGGTCACTATGGGATTGCCTGTTTTTGAGACGTATACTACTCTTGGAAAGGGTACTGTGTCTCTGATGATTACCAATAAAGGATATGGGAATAACCCCATAACGAAGATAGATTTGTATGTTCCTGATGGGTTTACCAATGGGTTAACGTTAAATAGTCTCAATATTTCTTCGGCAGTGGCTATAACGAATACGAATTTTGTTGCTCCGAATCATTATGTGCTCTTTGTTGACGGATTTGTGACCAATGAGATGATGAAGCTCTCACTCGATGTTACCAATCTCTATACCAACACTGTCTATGGAGTGGCATGGAATGCTGTGTTTGATAACATGTTTAGAACAACCAATGTGAGTGTTTCTGCCAATGTGGTTGACCCGGGATCGGCAGAGCTTCTGGAACGAGAGGTATATTCTGATAAAAAGACTCACTCCATCACCCTGAAAGTGTATCACAATACACCGGGAACATTGCCTCTTCAGAGGGTAAAGGTAGAACCCAATGCGTTCTTCTATACCAATATTTCGTCTGTGATAAGTACGAAAGGCACCGTTTCTAATCTTACACCGACAGAATTCTGGATTGTGTATTCGCCGTCTCTTGCCAAGGGGTCTGTGGATGAGATTAGGGTGGTTTTGTATGATGGTACAAATCAGTTGATAACCAACAACCTCGAATGGAAGGTATATGCGGATAATGGAACAGGGCTTTCTGTCTTGAGAGAGAAATCTGCCGGGGCTCTGAAGCAGGCCACGTTAATCTCCCGTCCAGAGATTACAAATGTCTTGTGGACAAGCTGGTATACTATTCCTGGTAATGATCGTCTTGCTGATTTCCGTCTCACGATTTCGAACCGAAGTGCTGATGAGGTTATAGTGATTTCCAATATTCTTTCTCTTCCAGACGAATTGACAAATCTCACGCTAGCAGGAGTAGGGGCAACTCATCCGTTGGCTACTGTTTCTCGACCTTCTCCACAAACGATTGTGATTCAGTACAGTGCCCCATATCTTCAACCGGAAGAAACAAATACCATCTTCTTCCAGTTTACCAACAGTGTGGGTGTTTCTAAGCTTGTCAATATTACTTTCAAGGCATTTAATAGTGGGGCTTTGGTCTCTGACGATACACGCCAGATTGATTTCACCTCTCCTCCTCAGCCTACAGAAGGCTATGTAAAGAATAAACGGGTTATTTACAGTATTGATAACTATGCGGCTATTTCTTATGTGGTGAAGAATGGTCTTTACGACAGGGATATCAAGGAAGTGCTTATCTTTTCAAGTAATGGTGTGCTTTTGGTAACAAATGTGAAATCTACTACTCTGAATCGTTCACTTGCTTTCACCACCAATGCCTCTAATATTATCATTAACTATGGGGACAATGGCATCCTGCATAGTAAGGCTGATGAGATAGTGATTGAATTTATCTATACCAACACGGATAACTGGACGAATATGATGCCCTCCATGGTAAGGTATGATGGTTCGATCAACTTTGAAGAAACCATTGTGCCTACTGGCGAACAAAATATCTTGCCTGTTCTTCTGGCTGACTTTGGGCGAGTGAAGGGTGTGGTATTACCAGGATTCTCTACACCGACGATAAAACTGTATTATCCCGGCACTTCTCAGGTAGCTACGAATAAGTTGGGCGAACTGGCGAGTGCGGGGGGCTCTCTCTCAGGTGAGTATGTGGTGGATTATGTATTGCCCGGTGTGTATGATGTGGGACTCTCAGGGAAGAGTTATCGAGAGCTTCGAGTAGGTGGTGTTGTTGTAGTCTCGAATATGGTGACGAACATTGGGACCAATAAGATGGAGCATGATCTTTTGAGTCCTGATGCAAGTGGAGATCAAAAGGTAGTGTGTTTGGATGATATGGAGACAAGTATTACTTTCCCAGCTGGTACGGTAGGGGAGAATTTTAGGCTTGATATTTGGATCACGAACATGACGACGGAACAGCAAGCTGCCACTGAGAAGAAGCCCATACAGGCGCCGCTTGATAAATCTAGTGCGAAGGCGTGGCTATTTGTGATTCGCAATGCGAAAGGTGAGGAACAACCAGAGCAGTGGCTGAAAAATGATGCGACGATCAAGATAGCGTATGATCCGGCCTATGTGAGTGCGCAGGGATGGAGTGAGGATAGGCTTTCCATATACTACTGGCGGGCCACCACGAAGCAGTGGGTGAAATTAGGAGGCAAGGTTGATCGAGATAGCCACACGATACGTGTGAAGGTGAGTTATCTTCACAAGTACTATACTGTGATGGCTGATTCGGTGGAGAAAGTCAAACCTGGTTTTGTGAGTGTGAGGATAGATCCGAAGGTGTTTACACCTCGTCGTGGTGGGCGAGAGGTGCAGAATATGAAGCTGTCGGTTGTGTTTGAGAAGCCTGTGGAGAGGTATGTGGTGAAGATCTACGATTTGAAGGGTAATCTTGTGTATAAGGTAGAACGAAGTGGAATTTATGGGAACGGAGAGGTGTTCTGGGATGGGAAGGATCTGTCTGGATATGATGTGCCTGGAGGTGTGTATGTGTATAAGATTGAAGCAGATGGGCAGGTATATAGTGGCACGATAGTGATTGCAAGGTGAGATGAGGCGCCTTCCGGAAGGGAGGCGCTTTTTTTTTGGGGGTTTGTTGGATAAGGAAAATAGTTGCTCTTTTTGGGGTTTTCTGCTATAATAACAAAGTAGGGTGAGAAAAGGAGGAACCAATGTCAAAGTTTTGGGTGAGGGTGGGTATAGTGATTGTGACTTTGTTGCTTCTTACTATTCTGATTCTTCAAAATGTGGTAATGGTGAATATTCAACTTTTGTTTTGGAGTTTTCCTCTTCCACTGATTGTGGTCATGCTTTTCTTTTTCATAGGTGGATTTATTGTGGGGCTTGTTGTAGCGGGAGCAGCCCTTTTTTCTCGTGTGAATAGATAGTGGTTCTCTACCGTGAAGTCCAGAGTTTTTTACTATTGTACAAGCTGCGGATATAAGTCTTCTAAGTGGTTAGGAAAATGTCCGGAATGTGGTGCATGGAATAGTTTCGAGGAAGTAGAAGAGAAAGAGGGGTCTGTTTCTCGAGTACCAGAAGCTTCATATACTGCCATTTCTGTGGTAGAAGCTAGTGAGTCTGAACGCATTTTTTCTGGGGAAAAAGAATTGGATAGAGTGGTTGGTGGGTTTGTTCCGGGTCAGACGATTTTACTGGCTGGGGAACCGGGTGTTGGCAAGTCTACTCTTCTTCTTCATATAGCCAATATTTTGGCAAAGGATTATCGGGTATGTTATCTTCATGGCGAAGAATCTGCTTCTCAGATAAAACTTCGAGCCAAAAGACTGGGCGTGAAAGGGGATTTCTGGCTTCTGGCTGATACGAGGGTGGAGGTTGTGGAGGGTTTTCTCAGGCAAAAGAAACCTGAGGTGTTTCTTGTGGATTCGGTGCAGATGCTTGAGGTGGGCCGTTATAATTCTCCGCCGGGAAGTGTTCTTCAGGTTCGGGAGTCTACTCAGACTCTGGTGAGAGTATGTAAGGAACTTGGGATTCTTCTGATTCTTGTGGGGCATATAACAAAAAGTGGACAGATAGCGGGACCTAGAGTAGTTGAGCACCTTGTTGATACGGTGCTTTTCTTTGAACAGGACAGGAAAGGTTTGTATAGAATTATCCGAAGTCTTAAGAATCGTTTTTCAGCTACTGATGAGTGGGGAATTTTTGAGATGACAGCCGAAGGTATACGGTCGCTTTCAGCTACAGCCTCTCTTTTTCGTCATGCGTATGA
>JBKBIS010000190.1:0-3536 GCA_046294145.1 Brevinematales bacterium
GTCAAGGCCTATCTCTCCAATGGCTATGGGACAGAGATTTTCTATCCATTGAGAAAGGTTCTTTTTTTCTTTTTCATTCCAGATTGTGCAGAGTTCAGGATAGTAGCCAAATGCCCGCTTGATACCGGATTGAGGCGATTTTTCTGAAAGGGTTAAGATTTCTCTTGGAGATATCGATATATCGATAAGGTATTGAATGGCATCAAAGGGTATTTCGGCTGGCCAGTCAGGAGAACCAAAACAATGAGTGAGATGGCAATGGGTGTCAATATACATAAACTTGACTTATCTCTTTTTTTAGGGTACAATATTATACAGCAAAAAAACATATTTTGCTATTTTTATTCAAAAAGGTAAGGATAAAGGAGGAGTTATGGCTACCTACCGACGGAAAGTGAACCGAAATGCGGAATTTATTCAAAAGCGGGACGAGATGTATCGGAAGACAAACTGGCAAAAGTTTAAGGAAAAGTGGAGACTTTTCTGGTCTGAGGCGAAAAGACAACTTCAGCGTCTCATGATGAAGATTCATGAGAAGGGTTCTCAGCGTCTGACTATTATGGTAGTGCCTCATAGCGAGAAAAAAACCATCAATATTCATATTTCAAATTATGTACTCTTTTTTACTACCGTTCTTTTGGTGGCTATGGTAGTGACATCGATGTATACTATTTCTGAAAATGCTCAGGCCAACAAGCAGGTGGTGATTCTGAGGCAATTGGATGACTATAATCGGCGGCAGATTGCGGAGTATAAGTCTAGTATTCAGTCTGTTTCTGAACGTTTTTATAATTTCAAAAGTGATATTGGAAGTATTATTAGTGGGGTGTCTAGTGAAAAAAATCTTCAGGAACTTTCTCCCATTGAGATTCGGGAAAGTTCAAATACGACGATAGCTAAAGGGGTGAAAACCCTTGAACAGATGCAATTCGAACTTGATGTGATTCGTGAAAATGTGAAGCGGTTAGGCAAATATGTAGCAGACCATAAAAAGCTTTTGCGAGAGATGCCTTCGCGTTATCCTCTCCAGATGCGTGGGCGCTTAACTTCCAAATATGGTCCTCGTGTGGATCCTGTTTATAAATGGCGTATTGAGAATCATCCTGGTATTGATCTGGCTGTGATTCCTGGTACTCCGGTGCTTGCGGCGGCTGATGGTACTGTTCGTATAGCAGAATACAATGGGGGATATGGTCTGGTGGTTGAGGTTCAGCATAAGTATGGAATTGCTACCAGATATGCCCATTTGATGCGATTTGGCCCTGGTATTTATCCTGGAGCTCAGGTGAAACAGGGACAGGTTATTGGTTATGTGGGAACAACAGGAAAATCGACAGGGTATCATCTCCACTATGAGGTTCGTATTGGTGGAGAGACTGTCAATCCGCTTCCGTATGCGACTATGTTAGAGTAAAAGAAAGATAAAGATGGAAGAATAGCGAAGGGGTAAGTATGGCTGATGAACAAATGATAGTCAATGGGAATGAGGAGCTGAGCAATTCAGTGATAGGACATAATAACTGCTTTTCAGGGGAACTTCGTTCTGATGGGCTTCTGCGTATTGATGGAGATTATTGTGGGATTATAAAGGGGTATGGTACAGTTGTAGTTGGGCAACGTGGTCGTATCAAGGGCGATATCTATGCCAAAAAGGTACGGATTGGTGGAAAGGTCAAGGGAACAGTCTATGCCCTTGAGAGGGTTGATGTTCTTGCGACAGGAAAATTGGTGGGAGATATGTATACGAAACGCTGTCAGCTTGAAGAGGGTATGACCTTTACAGGCAAGGGAAATATTCTTCCTGATCAGCAACTGGAAGAGATCTTCAACCGTGAGGTAAAGAACGCTCCCAGGATTTCTATCGAAGATTTTTAAGTTTGAGGATAAAGGGGTAGAGATTGTATGGAAAATTCAAAGGTGTATGTTGGTGTTGTGGATAGGCATGTCTATGTGGTCAAGGTTATTGGAAGAGGGACGCTTGAGTATTCAACAGAGCTTTTTGAGACTTTCTCCGAAAAACTTGACAAGAACGAGCTTGAGGCTTTGTATTTTGATCTCTCAGAAACCCAGTATCTTGACAGTTCGTTTATAGGGGTGATTGTTTCTCTGCAGAAGAAAATGAAAAAAGACAAAAGAGGGGAGCTTTTTATTTTGAACCCTTCTCAGAAAGTGATAGAGATTTTTGTTACCATGGGACTTGAGGACCTTCTTCCTATGAAGGTGGAGACACAACTCAAAAATGTGGAGTATACAGAGGAACTAGCCCAGCGTCTGGAAAAAACGGAGGAGTCTATTCGTATTCTGTTGCAGTCTCATCAGGATCTCATGGAGGTCAATCCGCAGAATCGTCGCCGTTTTCGTTTGGTCGAAGAGATGCTTAAAAAAGAACTGGAAAGGTTTCAGAAATGAGTATCCATCCTACAGCAGTGATTGGTCCAGATGTTGTTTTGGGAGAGGGGGTGAAGATTCATCCCTATGCGGTGTTGGATGGAAAGATTTCGGTAGGGGATGGGTGTGAGATTGGTCCCTTTGTACATCTCACTGGCTGGGTGACTATTGGAAAAAATACCAGGATATACGCTGGTGCGGCTATTGGAACTCCTCCGCAGGATTATTCCTTTGATGGGACTCCCGGCCTTGTGGAGATAGGAGAAAATTGTGTGTTGCGGGAGTACGTGACGGTACATACCCCTGTTCGTGGTGGTGAAGGGGAAAAAACCGTTGTTGGCGATAATTGTTTTCTCATGGCTAATTCTCATGTGGCTCACAATGCAAAGTTGGGCAAAAATGTGGTGCTGGCTAATGGGTGTCTTCTGGCCGGTTATGTGGAAGTTGAGGATTTTGCCTTTCTTTCCGGGAATTCTGCTGTTCATCAGCATTGTCGTGTAGGGGCTTATGCCATGGTTGGAGGACTTACCAAGGTAGTGCAGGATGTTCCACCTTATGTGCTTTGTGATGGAAGTCCTGCCGTAGCCCATGGGCTTAATGTGGTGGGGCTTCGTAGGCGTGGGTTTACTCAGGAACAGAGGTCAATGCTCAAAGAGTTGTATAAAATACTCTACAGTGGTATTTCCCTTCGGGAGGCTATAACCAGAATGCAAGAAATGGCCACAGATCCTCTTGTGTCTCATTTTGTTCGTTTTGTGGAAAAGGCCGAAAAACGGGGTATCATCAGTGCCAGTGAATAGGCTCTTCTTCTCGGCGGGAGAGGTTTCGGGTGATATTCATGCGGCTCGTCTCATCCGTTCTTTGTGTTGGCGGGATCCACAGATGGAGATTGTTGGCCTTGGTGGGCGTTATATGGCACTGGAAGGAATGGAGTTGCTGGATGGGGATGTCTCTCTTTTGAGTACGGTAGGATTGACGGATTCACTTCGTTTCTATAAACGAAAGAAGGCTTCTTATGAAAAGGCTGTTGCATATCTGTCTTCTCATGAGGTGAGGGGAGTGGTCCTGGTTGATAATCAGGGGTTTAATATTCCGTTGGCTCGTTTTTGTTATGAAAAAGGGATTCCCTGTGTGTACTATATGCCGCC
>JBKBIS010000191.1:0-3455 GCA_046294145.1 Brevinematales bacterium
CTATCCAGGATGTACTCATTCGCTATTATCGTATGAACGGTTATGAGGCATGCTGGATCCCGGGCACAGATCATGCTTCCATTGCTACTGAAGCTAAAGTCACAAAATACCTCGCTGAAAAAGGTATAAACAAGTGGGAAATCGGGCGAGAAAAATTTCTTGAATATGCGTGGGAATGGAAGAAAAAATATGGTGGCATCATTATTGATCAATTAAAAAAATTGGGTACCAGCTGTGATTGGAAAAGAGAACGATTCACAATGGATGAAGGATACTATCGAGCAGTGATCCATGCCTTTGTGAAGCTTTACAAAAAGGGGTATATTTACCGTGGTTACCGACTTGTCAACTGGTGTCCTGTGTCTAAATCAGCTATCTCAGACGAAGAGGTATACTATCAGGAGGTGGAAGGACATCTGTGGTATTTCCGTTATCCTATCAAGGATTCCCATGAGTTTGTGGTGGTAGCTACTACAAGACCAGAAACTATGCTGGGAGATACAGCTGTAGCTGTAAACCCACAAGACAAACGATATCGCCATCTCATTGGCAAGACAGTGATTCTCCCCCTGGCAGAACGAGAGATTCCGATAATAGCCGATGAGTATGTTGATCCTGAATTCGGAACAGGTGTGGTCAAGATCACTCCCGCTCACGACCCTAATGACTATGAGGTGGCTCTTCGGCATGATTTGCCCATGATAAACATCATGAATCCTGACGCCACATTGAATGACCTTGTTCCAGAGGACTTCCGTGGTCTGGATAGGTATGAGGCTCGTGAGGCTGTGGTAGAAGCCATGAAAGAGCGCAAACTCGTGGAAAAAATCGAAAAATACACCCACAAGGTCGGTTATTCAGAACGAGGTCATGTTCCGATCGAGTATTATCTCTCTGAACAGTGGTACATGAAAATGAGCGAACTCGTAAAACCTGCTATTGAGGTAGTGAAAAAAGGAGAAATCACCTTTTACCCTGAAAGGTGGACCAAGGTATATTTCCACTGGCTTGAAAACATCAAAGACTGGTGCATCTCCCGCCAGCTCTGGTGGGGACATCGTATCCCTGTCTACTATTGTGATGCCTGTGGATTTATGGATGCGTATGAAAAAGCTCCAGAAAAGTGCCCTAAATGTGGTATGGCCATGCGCCAAGATCCAGATGTCCTCGATACATGGGCGTCTTCTTGGATATGGCCTTTTGCGGTTCATCAGTGGCCAGATTCAGATCCCAACCTGGATTATTACTACCCCACAGATACCTTGGTAACAGGGCCAGATATCATCTTCTTTTGGGTTGCCCGTATGATTATTGCAGGAATGGAATTTATAGGCAAGATTCCTTTTAAACGAGTATATTTTACCGGTATTGTTCGGGACGATCTTGGTAGAAAGATGAGCAAATCTCTGGGAAACTCCCCTGATCCGCTTGATGTTATCAAAGAGTATGGGGCTGATGCCCTCCGGTATACAATGACAAGACTTGCCCCTCTCGGAAACGATATTTTGTATAGCAACGAAAAGTGTGAACTTGGAAGAAATTTTGCCAACAAAATCTGGAATGCTTCCAAGTTTATTCTTTCTCACCTCACAGGCACATCTCTTCCTTCTCTTGACAAGATTGAGTTTGACCTGTTTGATAAATGGATTCTTGCTCGCTACAATGAGACCATTCACCGGGTAAGAGAGGCTATCGAGACCTTTTATTTCAATGAAGCTACGGTACTTTTGTATGATTTCATATGGGACGATTTCTGTTCCTGGTATATTGAGGTATCCAAGGTAACACTCAATCATGGCTCTGAGAGTGAGAAACAAGCAAAAAGGGCTATTCTTCTCTATGTCCTTGAGGGAAGTCTCAAACTTCTGCATCCTTTTATGCCTTTTGTGACGGAACGAATCTATCTTACCTTGCCTGAACATGAGAAAACCATCATGTATACATCTTATCCAGAGACCAATCCCCGTTTTGTCTTTGCAAAAGAAATGAACGAAGCCAAACTTATTCAGGAGGCTGTTTACATTATCCGCAATGTGCGAGGGGAAAACAAGATTGCCCCGGGACAGGAAGTTAAGGTTTCTCTTATTGTAGAGAAAACTGAAGACAGGACAATTTTAGAAACCTATACACCTTTCATTGAAAAATTGTCCAAGGCCAAACTTCACTTCATCTCCAAAAGAGAACCAGAACCCATGGAGGCTGTAGGTCATGGCAGGGGGTTCGATGTGTACGTCTCTCTTGAAGGAACAATTGACAAAGAGAAAGAGCTTTCCCGTTTTGAAGAGGAATTAGAACGTCTCCAATCCCAGAAAAAGGCCACAGAGACAAAACTTGCCAATCCAAACTTTACAACAAAAGCCCCTGAAACCGTGATTCAGAAAGAAAAAGACAAACTGGCTTATTATACAGCCGAGATAGAAAAAATCACCAAAATTATCAAAAGCCTGAAAGGATAAGGGGACCATATGATTATCACCGCTTCTGAAATCCGGAAAGCCATCAAACGGAAAGATATTGTCATAGACCCCTATGATGAAAAATTGCTCAACCCAAATTCATATAATCTTCGTCTCCATAACGAACTCTATGTCCTTCGAGAGGGTTGTCTCGATATGAAAAAAGCCTGTGCGTATGATGTCCTCACTATTCCCCCTGAGGGTCTTGTACTGGAACCAAACAGGCTTTACCTTGGTCGTACGGTTGAACATACAACATCCAGAAAATATGTACCACTCATTGAAGGACGATCCAGTATTGGACGATTGGGTATTTTTATTCATGCGACAGCTGGTTTTGGCGATGTGGGATTTTCAGGTTACTGGACACTGGAGATTTCTGTGATTCAACCAATAAGAATTTACCCATTTGTAGAGATCGCTCAAATTTATTTCCACACTGTCAAGGGCAAGATTGAGCCCTACAAAGGAAAATACCAGAATAATAAAGGGATACAGATAAGCGGAATTTACAAGGAGTTTGAATAAACCGCATGCTCGAAAAAGAAAAATTCGAGGCTGTTGAGGTGCGCTTTTTGAAACCAGGCACGGTCCTTTCAGGTATTCTCTATGATGAGAATGGCACCATGCTCTGGCCCGCTCGAAAGGTTCTCACAGATGCCTTTCTCTCTCGTTTGAAAGTCAAAGGGATTGACACAGTATATTATGCTCCTCCCAAGTGGAAGGAATCTCCCCAAAAGGCTCCGATGTTTAGTGAAGCCTCCCTTGGGTTTGCTCAAACAGCTTTTGACGAGATCGTCACAGAAATTCGGTACGGAAAACTCCCAGATACCAATCGAGCAAGAGAAGCTATCAATCGTTTTTTTGCCGATATGGAAGCCAGACCAAATGGTTTTTTGAATCTGCTTGTTCTCAAGGACTATGATAGCTACACCTACCAACACTCAATCAACGTAGGTATTCTTTCGATGTTCCTCACCAAAAAGTTAGGATTCAATA
>JBKBIS010000192.1:0-3452 GCA_046294145.1 Brevinematales bacterium
GCAATGTTTGTGATAACCTTCTGGCCATTGGTTTCTGGTACCCGTATCCTCAAGCTACCAATCCTGTTTCCTGGTTCCCCGGCATTTGAGACCACAAGGGTATATTGACACATGTCCAAATCTTTGTTGACTTCTATGGGGGACATAGTAGCATAAAAAACAGGAGCCACATGGACAATATTTTGTTCTGTGGTTTGAAATAGCGATTGAGGTACCATCTCCCAATTTGAAACATAGTAAGCCTCAACTGGCCACAATACATTAGTAGGATCAGCCAGAAGAGGTTTCTGCCAAGTAAAGAAGAGAGAAAGTCTTGCGCCAGCAAACATTCCCTCACTTCCAAAATCCAGCCATATCTTTCCATTTGAAATAGTCTTCCCTGCAGGAACTCCATCCACTGTGAGAGAGTTTGTTAGAACCACAAAAGGATTAGGAATAGCAATAGAAATGGCTCGTAAGTTCATTCCATGGGGGATACCATTCGTCAGTACAAATGTAGCGCTCCCATTGGTTACTGTCCTGGCTATGGATACTGGTTGAAGACTCCCAGATGCCATCACTGTAGCATAAACATCTCTTTGATATTTCTCAAAAGCATTTGTCAGAGGGAAATATCGTATTGGAGGTATATTTCCATAATCAACGAAGCCATTATAGGCCAAAGCCTGCCATTCTCCCCTTTGAGGCAATGGAGACGGATCTTTGATTACAAAAGTTACAAAGAGTTGGTCATAGGCTCCTCCTGTGAGCACATGACTTCCGCTATACACCACAAGAATATTCGTTGGAGTAATAGTAAACAACGAACTATTTGTAGAAGATTGCCCTAACCGACTACTATGTACCCACAGAATACTGTTGGTAAGGGGTGAAGGAATCAAAAGTAGTATCTCCTGTATTTTGTCTTCACTAAATCCAGAATTGGTAACACCTATCACCATCGTCTGTGTAATAGCATGACCAATATTCGTCGTAATATAAAAAACATTCGGTGTCACACGAATGCCCCCTCTGGGCTTGGGAAGACGGAAATTAAGACTTCCATAATACCCTTCAGCTACATTAGTAAGCGTGTACCATCCCCGTTGGTTACTAACCTGGACCGATAATCCCACATTGAGAAGATCCTGATTTTGCACATGATCAATCATATCAAAATGGAGAAAAGCCATCCCTCCCCCATCTACAGGCAACGTAAAAGCAATTGAAAGCTTTCCTGTAGCCCGGTTATAGGAAGGTGTCCCTAAAGAAACACCACTTTTATTAGTGAGGACGAAATTAGCCAAATTCGTAGTAATATTGGTAGGAATGGTAATCTGCCAGCGATAAAGGATATTGCCAACTAGCCCAAAATTACTAAGCACCATGGTCATTCGATTGGTTTCTGTGGTGACATCAAGGTCACCAGGAAAAACCCCAGAAGCTGCTTCAGGGAAAGGATACTCCACATAAAGAGCATTCGAACCCTGATAAAAAATTCCAATAGCAGCCGTATTAGAAGAATACATATCATTTGTTGGTGATGCTGTTTTGAATACAAACAAAGGAACCACAAAATTGGTTGGAAGCACTATCGCATCAGCAAGATCTATCTGAATAGTATCTTGAGATTGTACTACATTATCATATATGGAACGCAGACTTCCGGAAGCATATTTGAGTGTTACCACATACCATGAACCTTGTTTTGACCAGTTAATATTTGTTGCTTTTTCACTAGCCACAGAATAGATATTGGTAATGAGATTGGTAGGGAAAAGAATTTGAGCTGAAAGAATATCTACTCCCGCTGAGCTAATATTATACAAATAATGGAGAAAACGATTACTCACATGCGCTGTTGTAATCACAGGGGAATTGGTTTGTGTGTCTTTGAGCCACAAGATACTATGCTCTGCCCTGGGAAGAGGAGGGGTGATGGTTACTCGCCAAGTTTGAGGAACATTTTCGTATTGAAGCACATATCCCGCTGAATTTCCATTATCAGCATAGAGTTTGAAATCTGCTATTTCCGGGTTTGCTTTGACATTCGTATTGGTGAAGGCTGCAAAAAACCTCACAAGAGAAACCTGATTGTTAGTTAAAGGCGAGATATACGAAACCCAGAGGGCATTATTGCTATAAGCCCATGTACCCGCCGGAGAAATACTCACATTAGAAAGAGAAGTATTGGAATAACAGGTCGGAATATCAATCTTGACTCCATAAACCACATTTCCAGTAGACCCTTCATTCTTCAAAGTATAGGTATAAAAAATCGCATTGCTAGCATACATAGGTCTTATAGCTACTTCAGATGGTTCAATAAATCCTGCCACCTCCGCATTGGAGAGTGCCACCCTCACCATCTGAGACGTATATACACTATTTGTACCTGCTTTTCGCCAGGAGGCTCCTGCCACCACAGAAGAACTCTCTACCTCAACCTGCCAGAGGAAATTAGAATATGCCATGCCAGGCAAAAGGGCAGGAGTTCCATTCACTTTGAAAGTAATTCTGTCAAGAGAAACGCCAGCTGGTAGACCTCCTCCACTCAGATTGGTATACCAGACCCAGATAAAATTGCTACCATACAGATTGGTAACATAAATTTGACGATAACTGGACACCACTCCCAGCGCAGTCGAAACTATATTTGTCACCATTCCCCCATTGTTAGAAACAAAAAATCCAGCTGGCACAAAAATCCTGGCCGACGAAAGCGGAGGAATATCATAAAGCCCTTCTGTAGAAAGTTTCAAGGTAAAGCTACTTTCTTCCGTACCAATAATAAGCGGTGATGGTGTATATTCTACCTTTGCATAAGCAGCTGGTGCCCGAAATACCATGACCGTTAAAGAATTATTTGTCTGAAAAGCCTTCTGTCTTCCTGTGGTAGCATAAGGAAGACCATTCGCACTATCAAAAATAATCTCCTGGGCTGTATCTGTATGTTTTATGCTATCAGCATATACTTCAAATGGAGATCCCTCTGCATCAGGAATAGAAGGAGTGATCAGGGTAAAATACACATCAATAGTCCCATTTGTCACAATATTATGAGCATTCTTCCCCTGAGCCCAGAAACGAATATAGACTTCTCCATTTCCCAGATCACGTACCTGAAAACGTCCGGAGCTAGGTGCCCCAGCTCCATTATTGACAAGACCACCATACTGAGAGTTTGTTACGGCAATGGTACTTACATCCCAATTCCCGTACCCAGACGGTTTTTTTATATAGAGCTCCTGTATTCCACTATCATTTACACCGGTACCTACAGAAATGGACAATTTAAATCTCACGGCAGTATTTGTCATCACCTTCCTGGGAGAAAGTGTGGCAACCATATTGCTTGCCACACTCCGAATCAAAAAATGATCAAACTGAGTCTCTACGTGTCCTGATCCCCAATAGGGGGTTTCTATACCCAAAAAAGCCACAAGATTGGTATTCCAGGCTACCTGTTGTTC
>JBKBIS010000193.1:0-3448 GCA_046294145.1 Brevinematales bacterium
GTAGATACGAAGAGGGATATTACACACGTGACCTTGAGGTAAAGATTGAAAAAATATCTCGAAAAATCGGGATCGATCCAGAGGTGGCATTCTGTTCTCTTGGGACGCTTGGAGGAGGAAATCATTTTATTGAGATTGATCAGGATGAGAAGGGAAATTACTGGCTTGCTCTTCATAGTGGTAGTCGGCATTTTGGTCTTCAGATTGCTTCCTACCATCAGAAACGAGCCAGACAATGGGTGGCTTCTCATGAGAAGGGCTGGAAATACAGGGAACTGGAGTATCTTCCTCTTTCTCAGGGAGGAGAAGAATATCTTGAGGATATGAAAGTGGCTCAGAAGTATGCCGAGATTAACAGACGTACCATGGCACGGCTTATTCTCCGGGGTTTTTTTGGTCAGGATATTGAAGATACTGAAACCATCAAGAGTGTGCATAACTACATTGATTTTGATGATGGTATAATCAGAAAGGGGGCTATTCGGGCTCATAGTGGGGAGAGGCTTGTCATTCCCCTTAATATGAGAGATGGGGTTATCATAGGGAGAGGAAAGGGGAGAAAAGACTGGAATCTCTCTGCTCCTCATGGGTCTGGTCGGCGGCTTTCTCGCCATCAGGCAAAGAAACAGCTCTCTCTTGAGGAGTTTAAAAAAACTATGGAAGGAGTATGGTCTTCAACTATTTCCATTCATACCATAGATGAAGCTCCTATGGCTTATAAGCCTTCGAAGCTTATTCTTGAACTTTTGCCTGAGAACGTGGAGATAGAACAGGTGGTCAAACCGGTATATAATTTCAAAGCTGTGGAGTGAGGGAGGCTATATGATTCTGGTTATTGATAACTATGACTCTTTTATTTACAATATTGTTCAGTATCTTGGAGAATACGAGAAGGATATCAGAGTATATCGGAACGATGCGATTACTCTTAGTGAGGTGGTGGGGATGCCTGTGGATGGGATTGTGATTTCTCCTGGTCCTGGGCGTCCTGAGGATTCAGGGGTTTCTCTGGATCTGATTCGCTATGCTATAGATGAGGATATTCCGCTTTTGGGTGTGTGTCTTGGACATCAGGCTATCACCATTGTGGCCGGTGGTCAGGTGGGAGGAGCTACTTTTATCATGCATGGTAAGGCTTCTTCTATTACTCATCAGGGAAAAGGGGTTTTTGAGGGTATTCCTTCTCCATTTCATGCTATTCGTTATCATTCATTGGTGGCAAAAAGGGAATCTCTTCCCGATAACCTTGAGGTGGTAGCAGAAAGTGATGATGGGGAGATTATGGGGGTTGTTTATAAGGGAAAACCTATCTATGGAGTACAGTTCCACCCGGAATCCATTCTTACAGAACACGGCAAGCAAATCATCGCCAACTTTGTACGCATAGTTCATGAGAAGCGGCAGGAAAGGGTCTCCAGAAAGGTAGCAGAACTTTCTAAAAAGTTTTTTTCAAAACTTTCTGAGAGACAGTCTCTCACTGAGAAAGAGGCAGAAGAGTTTACGGATCTTATGCTGGAGGGACATACCTCTTCCTCTCACATAGCAGCCTACCTTTCTCTTCTTCGGCTCAAAGGGGAAACAGCTGAAGAGATTGCAGGGAGTGCCCGTTCGATGGCACGTCATTGTATTCCAGTGGAATTATCTCATGAAAAGGTGATTGATACCTGTGGTTCCGGTGGGGACAAGTCCAGTACCTTCAATATCTCCACAGCATCGGCTTTTGTGGTGGCCGGGGCCGGATACAAAGTAGCCAAACATGGCAATCGCTCTATCACCTCTCAAAGTGGTTCAGCGGATGTATTGGAAAAATTCGGGATAAATATTGCTGCTTCTCCGGAAGTGGTTAGACATTGCATAGAGGAGGCAAACTTTGGGTTTATCTTTGCTCCCCACTATCATCCGGGACTGAAGTATGTGATGCCTGTTCGCAAGGAACTGGGCTTTCGGACGATTTTTAATATCTTAGGGCCTCTTGTGAATCCAGCCCATGTAAAATACCATGTCATGGGGGTATTTTCTGAAGCGTTATATCAGCTTTTGCCAGAGGTTTTTGTTCGTCTGGAATACAAAAGGGCGCTGGTGCTTCATGGAGAGGGTGGGCTTGATGAAGCTACCATCGAAGGTAGAACAAAAATTGCCGAAATTCGGGAGGGAACAATAGAGGAAATGGTGCTTGACCCTTCTGATTATGGACTTGCTGGAAGTCTTGATCATTGTCGTATTTCTTCACCAGAAGAGAGCAAAACCATAATAGAAAATATTCTTCAGGGAAAGGAAAAAGGAGATCCTTACAAGGCGGTGATTCTCAATGCTGGATTGGCAATTTATACCCTTGAGGAGAATCTTTCGTTGACTGAAGCTTTTGAGAAAGCCGCTCTTGCTATCGAGAACGGTAAGGCATGGGAGGTGGTGGAAAAGGTTCAAAAGCTGTCAGGTGGGAGAATGCCATGAATAAATTAGCAGAGATTTTGGAATACAAAAAAGAAGAGATCAAGCTTTTGCGTCGGGAAAGCCTTCATCTTTCTCCGAGACCTCGAGAGAAAAAGTTTTTGTTTCAGAAAGCTATGGCTAGTGCTCAAAGACCTTTTCTCATTGCTGAGGTGAAACGAAAATCTCCTTCGCAAGGTGATATAGCCATGCAAAGAGACCCGGTGGATTTAGCACTTGCCTATAAGGAGGGTAAGGCTGATGCCCTGTCTGTGCTAACCGATGAGCATTTTTTTGGTGGGAGTTTTGCTTTTCTTCGAGAGATAAAAGAGGTGACGGGACTTCTGATTCTCTGCAAGGATTTTATCATTGATGAGGTTCAGATTGATATGGCTTTTGCCTGTGGTGCCGATATGATTCTTCTGATAGCTGAGGCTTTTTCTGATTTTGCAAGACTTCGTGAGCTTTATGCCTATGCGTATTCTCTGGGAATGGATGTACTTGTTGAGGTTCACGATCGGGAGAATATTCTTGCTATTCAGAAGATGAATTTTCCCATTGTAGGTGTGAATAATCGGGATCTTCGTACCCTCGAGGAGGATTATCACTATAGCCTTGCTGTGATCCATGACCTACCAGCCGAAGCAAAAAAACTCAGTCTTTCTGGTATTGCTACAACTGAGGCAGTACGGGAACTTGGAGAGGCTGGTTATGATGGTCTTCTCATCGGGACTTCTCTGGCAAAACATCCCCGTCCACAGGATCTGCTTGCAGAATGGAAAAAGGTATCCGTTCTTTGAGAAAAGGAAAAAGGAGAAAAGTATGCTATGGGAACTTCTCGAGAAACGTCGTTCTTATCGTTCCTTGGCCCCTGTATCTCTTTCTGATGAGATGATAGAAAGATTGGCCAGGGCTGCTTCTCTTATGCCTTCTTGTTTCAATAATCAGCCGTGGCATTTTGTCTTTGTTCGTTCGGTGGATAAACGAGAGGAGTTAAAAAAAGTTTATAGCAAAGGCAATG
>JBKBIS010000194.1:0-3448 GCA_046294145.1 Brevinematales bacterium
AAAGCATTAGTGGCTCTGGTATATTCTTTATTTCTTGTAAGAATATCCACATAGATACCAATGACAGTTCTTTCTGCAGGGGTTTTGTGGGAAAGTATAAGAGCCTTTTCAATATTTTCAAAGGCTTTTTTCTTGTCTCCGAACCAGGGCCAACCAGGTACAAGATCATATACTAAGGCTCTCATGGCCCAGGGTACACCATCAAAATAGTTTGGCTGAAGTTCAATACATCTATTCAGAGAATCAAGAACATCATCGGCATAAAAAAGGCTATCAAGTATTCCATTTTCCTTGGACCAGAGTGCATATCCTACTGCTAACCAGTAATATCCCTCTGCTCCGCGGGGGTTGATCTGGGTAGCCAGGAGGGCATAATCTTTTGCTTTGAGAAAGGCAGCTTTTCGACTCTCTTTTGTGGTTTTGTAAAATTCTCCCTGGTAATAGTATGCAGCGGCTGTTATCCAGAGGAGTTGATAGTTTGTTGTGCCTGAAGCCAGGAGTACTTCCTGTTCGTGAATGTAGTCGTTAATTGCTTTGAAACTGAGACGTTTGGCAAACACCTCTTCTGGAAAACCGTAAATATCTCCCCAAAGTCTTGGAAAAGAAATAAAAGCAAATAGAAGAGCAAGATGATATTTCATTCTTCCTCCTGCTGTGAGGAGAATTCTTCAGAAAGGGCAAACTGAAGGAGTTTTCCCTCAAGGTAGTCTTTTGTGAGCTCTAAAAGTTTACTTTTTTCATTGTATTCTGGATGTTCTAATACCACCTCTAAAAGATAGTTCAGGATTTGACCAACAAGAGGAGATGGCTTAATGTTAAAGTTTTGCATAATATCATAACCATCGATATCTAAATCGGTTACTTTCAGAGCACTATCCTGTTCAAGGACACGTTGTATGTGCTTTTTAAAGTCTTCAAGGATATCGGCGGTTCTTTGTTTAGTTCCACTGGCAAGTCTATCAGCTTCTCGAAGGAGAAACAAATCCTCCAGAAAAGCAATATTTCCGTCAAATCGACGGAGAAACCGTCTGACGGCACCGTCAGTCCATTCATGAGTATAATAAAACATATGAAGACGAACCAGCTTACATATCCATTCAATCTCTTGATTACTGGCTTTAAGACGTTTCAGGATCTTTTTTGCTATTCTTTCTCCCATAACTTCATGATTGTAGAAAACATTTCCATGTCCCTCCTGTTCAGCGAATTTTTTGGCTCTTGGTTTAGCTATATCATGAAGAAGAGCAGCAAATCTGACGAGTGGCTTGTGGGATGGAACAAAATCACAGGCATAAAGATTGTGGTAGTACACATCATATCTATGAAACTCATTCTGGTCTATTCCTATTCCTTCTAAAAGTTCAGGCATAAGGTATTCGAGAAGTCCAGATTTTCTCATAGCCTCTATGCCGATAGATGGTTTTTCTGTTTTTAAAAGTTTCATAAACTCATCGTGAAATCGCTCCATGGCTACTTTTTTTATACTTTCCATGGATTTTGGAATGGCGGCGAAAGTTGCTTCTTCTATGGTGAATTGAAGTTTGGCACTCAATCGACAGGCTCTCATAGGACGAAGCCCATCTTCCAGAAATCTCACCAGCGGATCACCTACACAACGGATGAGTTGCCTGCGGATATCTTCTTCTCCACCAAAGGGATCAATGAGTTCCCCTTTAAGAGGGTGATAAGCCATAGCATTGATCGTAAAATCTCTTCTTGCAAGGTCTTCTTGAAGAGATCGGACAAAAATAACACTCTCTGGTCTACGTCCGTCTTTGTATTCTTCATCAATGCGATAGGTAGTAATCTCAAAGCTTTCTATAGGTTCTCTTATGATGAGTGTCACTGTCCCATGTTTCATACCTGTTGGAACAATGAAGTGTTCTTTATTTTCAGGATGCTTTGTGTGGGAAAAAATGCGAATGATTTCCTGTGGGGTAGCGCTCGTGGCGAAATCAAAATCAAAATCTCTTTTGCTTTTTTCATAGCCGCCAGCAAGCAGCATATCACGTACGGCTCCACCGACCATACTGATTGCGTACCCAGCCTTTTCTACGGTTTCTATGATCCATCGAATGGAGATGGGGATATGTTCGAAGAGCCAGAGGGTGTGTTTCATCGTGAAATAGCTCCTGAGAGGGATTTTTTGACAAGCGTCTTGCTAAATTCATACACCGAAGAAACTTCTTCAAGAGAAAGACCTGCTCCAAAACCCACGGCTTTCCAGAGTTCAGGGGTGAGAAAATCTCCAATATCATGGGCATCTGAATTGATCACAAGTGGAGCGTGGTATTTTTTCGCAAGCTCTACAACTCGACCATTCCCCAGACAGTTACCCTTTCGATAGCTGATTTCAAGAGCCACGCCTTTTTGTGCTGCAAGTTTCACATCTTCTTCCGTGATGAGGCCCGGATGGGCAAGAATATCCACTTCCGCTAAAATAGCCGCATGATTTGTTCCTGGTCGTACAGGTTCTACCACAGTTTCTCCGTGGACAACTACGATATGAATACCTTTTTCACGCGCATAAACAGTGAGCTCTCTGATATCCTCTGGGAGAACATGGGTGAGTTCTATTCCAGCAAGAACAATAATATCTGTTTGTTTTTCGTTCATGGTACGGGCAAAAGGAACAATTTCTTTGCAAAGTATTTCGATGTTTGTAGTATCTGCGTGGTCGGTAATGGCGATAGCTTCGTACCCTTTGACCGTAGCGCGGCGAATATGTTCAGAAGGGATGAGGGCACCATCACTCCAGAGAGTATGAGAATGAAGATCAATGACGTTCATCCATATCCTCCGCTATTTTCTGAAGAAACATAAAGGCTTCTTTAAGAGAGACTTCATCAAAGGGATGGCTATAACGTCCATGCAAAGTTTTTACCTGGCCAATCTTTTTAATAAGAACCACATAGACTATTCCATTCTGATTTTTTTTGTCGTGAAGAAGAGGAAGACGAACATCTTCCCAGGAAAGTTTGGTGATGATTTCTGGAGAAACGAGAAGCCCTTTGTTTTGAAAATCTCGAATAAGACGATGAAGGTCACTTTGAGAAAGAAACTGTTTTTTCACAGAAAGGAAAGCCTCTCCTATGATACCCCAAGCGACAGCAAAACCATGAAGAAGAGAATACCCTGCAGCATGTTCAAGAGCATGTCCTAAAGTATGGCCGAAGTTAAGGATTTGCCTCATATTTTTTTCCCTGGGGTCTTTTTGAACAATTTTTGCCTTTATTTTACAGCTTTTCAAGAGAAGAGCAGGCCAATCTTTATCAGAAACAGGCTTCATGAGTTTGTCGTAGTACTTCTGATCAAGAGTAATAGCATGTTTTACCATTTCAACAAAACCATTTTTTTTCTGCTTTTCAGGCAAAGTCTGAAGAAACGCAGTATCAGCAATAACTAGAGAAGGAAAATGAAAACTCCCCACTAAATTTTTTCCATAAGG
>JBKBIS010000195.1:0-3428 GCA_046294145.1 Brevinematales bacterium
GTCAGGCTGATTATGTGGTGGTGGGAAAAACCTCCCATTTTAGTTTTGAAATGCTTAGAAAGGCAGTTCGTCTTATTGAGAATGGGGCTAAATTTATTGGGACAAATCCTGATGTGGTTGATCCGGCAGAGGATGGGATTGAACCGGCGTGTGGGAGTATTCTGGCAGCTATTGAGGCGGCCACAGGCAAGAAACCTTATATTGTGGGCAAGCCAAATCCTATGATGATGCTTATTGCTAAACGAAAACTGGGTTGTCATGCTGTAGAAACATTGATGATCGGAGATCGTATGGATACAGATATTTTAGGAGGTATAGAGGCGGGAATGAAAACAGCTCTTGTTCTCTCTGGGGTGAGCACAAAAGAAACTCTGAAGGATTTTCCTTATCAGCCGGATTATGTTTTTGATCATATTGGTGAGATTGATATAGAGAGACTGGAGGCATAAATGGAGATTTCTGTCCCTTCACTGGTACGTATCAAACCAAAAGCCCTGTACAAGATTGGAAAGTACCTCAGAGATGAGCATCATAGACGTATTGTTCTGCTCTGGGGGGAGGGTATAGCTGAGATGTTAAAACCTGTGGTAGAGGTGAGTCTATTGTCGGCTGAAGTAGAAATACTTGAGGAAAATACGGTAATCGATACGGAGGTGGAGTCTATTTTTCAGATGGCTGTGGCACTTCCTTCTTCTGTGGAGGCAATTGTGGCTATTGGAGGGGGAAAGGCTATTGATATAGGGAAGTATCTGGCTTTTTTAAAACGGCTTCCATTTTTTTCTGTTCCTACAGCAGTTTCCAATGATGGCTTTTGTTCTCCTATGGCCTCTCTTACTGTGCGGGGAAAGAAAACAAGTTTTCGGGTGGAACTTCCTCAAGCGGTCATTGTGGATACTGAGGTTCTTCAGAAGGCTCCACCCAGGTTTCTCTATTCGGGTATGGGTGATCTCTTTTGTAAGATTACTTCAGTATACGACTGGAAACTTGCCTATCGTTGTACAAGAGAACCGGTAAATGATTTTGCGGCCAATATGGCGAGAAGTGCGGCGGACACTTTTCTTTATTATGACGAAAAGCGGTTGGATAATCCTGACTTTTTGCGAGTTATTGCTACATCCCTGATGATGTCCGGGATTGCGATGGAAGTGGCTAGAAGCAGTCGTCCAGCCAGTGGTAGTGAGCATCTGATTTCGCATGCTTATGATAAGGTAGCTGAGAAACCTAGTCTTCACGGGCTTCAGGTGGGTGTGGCTAGTTATGCTGTCAGTCTTCTTCAGGAGAAAACGGAACCGTTGATACGCAAGGCTATTGAGGAATCTGGTTTTTTGGCTTTTATGCGTGAGAATCCCCTTTCGCTTGAGAGTTTTCGTGAAGCGGTAAAACTTGCTCCACAGATGAAGGAAAACTACTATACTATTCTTTCTGAAAAAGGGGGGGTAGAAAGACTTTTGCATCTTCTCGAAGAGAATGAGATACTTCGTTCTATGCTCAAATAACAAGGAAAACCAGGGTAAAAGGGAGGTCTGATGACAGATACTTGTAAGTTGGTATGTGTGGTTTTCATGGGGATAGCCATTCTTTTGGGAGGAGGAGCCGTATGGTTTCATGGAGGGGAGTCTTTCTGGATTCTTGTAGGGCTTTTCGTGGTGAATATAGGGGTGGGAATAGTTCTGTGGTTTTCTTCAGGCAGATATAACTCTTTTGAAAATCTTGAATATCGTCAGTTTCTTCAAAATTTAAGAAAGTATCTTTCTCATCACCGGGTGGCCGATCAAAAACTCAAAGAGTATTATGAAGAACTCAAGAATCTGGTGGAAGAGAAGGAAAAAGAAACAGCTTCTCTTCTGGCTTCTATAAATCTTAATCTCAATGAACAATTGGCGATGGCTCGAAAGGTTCAAATGGCTTTTATGCCTCTTGCTCACTCTTCTCTTCGGAGAAATGAGTTTCGCTGGTCTTTCTGGTATCAGCCGGCGGAAACTATAGGGGGAGATCTTCTGGATATTATTCGTGTTGGTCGAAATGGATATGCATTTGTGGTAGCAGATGTATCAGGTCATGGGATCCCTTCCGCTCTTTTGACTTCGATGACGAAGGTGGCATTTATCAATCATTCAGGTTGGAACAAAGATCCAGCCCAGGTATGTACCGAAGTAAATCGAGATTTTTTGAAAACGCTTCAGGATGTAGGGTTTTATGTCACGGCTTTTTATGCTTTTTTGAATTTAGAGAATGGTTTCCTTTCTTATACTTCAGCTGGTCATATGCCACTTTTGTATTATTCTGCTCATTCACGTACACTGGCTCCTTTGCATACGAAAGGAACAATTCTTGGTGTTTTCCAGAATCCTGTTTTTGAGAGTCAACGTGTTGAGATGGTGCCACATGACAAGATATTTCTCTTTACTGATGGACTGGTTGATATTCAGAATAGGGAGGGGGAATGGTTTGGAATAGAGAAACTAGAAAAGACGGTGCTTCGGTATGCCCATCTTTCTCCTGATCGCTGTGTAGAGGCTATTCGGCAGGAGGTTATTCGTTTTGGCTGGGGAGAGAAGAATGTAGATGATCAGGCTCTTCTCTGTGTGGAGTTTCTTTCGCGAACCACAAAAAGACATGATGAAAAGAAGATATGAGAGATAGGCTTCGCTCTGGAAAAAGAGAGAAAATGGGTGTTTTCGGTGTCTACCTTTCAACAAAAGAAGGGTGTTGCTGAAACGTGGCAATGGTTTCAGGATTTCTCGGTGTTTTTATTTTAAGATATTTCTTCCTGTAATGTTTGTTTCCATTCTTGCTCTTTTGCTATAATTGTTTGAATATCTGTTTGGAGATCAGCATCAGAGGTAGAGTGAAGAAGATTGTCAAAAAAATCAAGAACCTTTTTGTGAGTATCAAGCCAGAACAAAATAATTTCTTGTGCCGATGCATGCGTGAAATCTCTCTTGCTGAAAGCCAAAATATCAGCAAAGTTTTCCTTCAGATAGGCAAGGGTTTCTTCATTGTCAATATAATTGCAGATTTTTCGTTCTCTTTTTTTTTGTTTTTCTTGTCTGGCATAAAAAAGCATAAGATTTTCGATTTTTCTGGAGATTTTTTCTATTGAGGAGAGGTGGTTTTTGACTTTTTCGAGGAAGTGTTTTTCCTCTTCTTTGATCAATCTTGCAATTTCAAATATTTCGATTTCTGAAAAATTCATGGCGACCTCCTTCTTTTATTGTAGGAGAGTATAAAAAGCTTGTCAACTTTTGGAATGTCCTCTTGGGTTTCCTGTGTGGTCAAAAACTTGCCTCTAAGGCTTTTTTTTCATTATATTTATTTCACTTATAAAATGTTTATGTAATAGATTATTATTATTATTGTTTAATATTATTTTTTTTATTGCTACATTTATTTTTGATTTTTCATGAAATCCAACATAAACGGATGAA
>JBKBIS010000196.1:0-3426 GCA_046294145.1 Brevinematales bacterium
TGATTTTTGAACCTACAGGGAGAATTTATCTCGTCAATGAGGCATTTTTATTTTTGGTGAATATTTATAATGAAAACGAAGTCTATCAAAAGAATATCAGGGATATATTGAATATCAGTGAGACAGATTTTCACAATATCCTTCAGCAGGTGCAGAGAAATCCGCTGTTGTATTTTCGTTTGGGGCTTCGTTCTGAGTATGGGAATAGGGTATTTTCTGTCCATATTCGACCTCTTTTTTTTGGAGAAAGAGAAGTATTACAAGCAACTCTTGAGGATGTGAGTCTTGAGAATGAACTCTATCGCCAGCTTGATGAGAAGTCTCGTCGTGTAGAAGAAGAGCTTATGACTGCCAGGAGGGTATGGGAGCATATCCTGACAGTCCCTACTATCTACAATTCTCGTATTCGTTTTGAGTTTTTTTCTCGTCCGTCATCTCATCTAGGTGGGGATTTCTATGATCTCTTTACCATAGATGATAATCACATAGGAGTAGTAGTTGCAGATGTCTCAGGTCATGGTGTATCTGCGGCTCTTATTACTTCTATGCTCAAGATTTATTTTGAATTTAATCCAAAAGATCCGCACAAGATTTCTGATGTGCTGAGGTATTTGCATTATATTCTTTCTAAGGTTTTGCCCCCTGATCAGTTTGTCACACTTTTTTATGGGGTGATTGATACTCAAACCTACTCCATCACCTACGTAAATTGTGGAAATCCGAAACCTTTGTATGTTTCCTATCCCAAGAAAAAGGTTGGTGTTCTTGAGGGTATGGCCCCTCCTTTGGGAACTTCTCATTCGGTGGTGTTTTCTGATTATATTCGGACGGAGAAATTGGGAGAGAATACGCGTCTTCTTTTTTATACCGATGGACTTTTTGTATTTCGTAATGAAAAAGGCTTCTTTAATCAGCAGGGACTTCTTGAACTTTTCTCGCGATATGCAGAGAATCAGATCAGGCGTGTGCTTCCAGATATTTATGACACTCTTTTGAAATCCTATGTTCCCCTGACGGAGGATGATGCTACCATGGTAATGATTGTACTTGAACCACCGCTTCGTACTAAACAGTATATCTCTCTTCCTTCGAATGTTCTTGAAATAGATCACGCAATTGTGAAAATTCAGGGTAATATCCAGACGGTGGTTAATCTGAATGATGATGAAAGATGGCGACTCTATACAGCTCTGTATGAGGCGCTCATCAATGCAGTAGAACATGGAAATAGATTTGATTCTCAAAAGAGAGTTCATGTTTTCTATCGTATTCTTTCTCAGGCTATTGTGATCAAGGTGAGGGATGAAGGAAAAGGCTTTGTGCCAGAGGATGTGCCAGATCCCCTCAGTAAAGAAAACCTTTTGAAACCATCGGGACGTGGTATTTTTATGATGAGGAAACTGATGGACCGTGTCAAGTATAATCGGCTGGGTAATGAGGTTGTCATGCTTATGCGTTTTGAAAAACCTATATGTGAGGAAAGAGAATGATTTATCATACACCTATCATGGTTGAGGAGGTGATACATTTTTTCTCTCCCTGTGCTGGAGGGGTGTTTGTGGATGCTACATGTGGGGAAGGAGGACATAGTGAGGCTATAGCCTCTCGCCTTGAGTATAAAAAGCTTATCTGTATTGATAGGGATCAAGAAATACTGGAGGTGGCTCGCGAAAGACTCTCTCGTTTTCCTCGTGTGAGTTTTTATCATGCGACGTTTGACAGGCTTCCAGAGGTGATAAAAGACGCAGGTGTCGATGGGTGCGACGCTATTTTGGCTGATCTTGGGGTTTCCATGTATCATTTTATTCTTCACGAGAAAACAAGGGGAAGGGGATTTAGCCTTCAAGATGATGATGGTCTTGATATGCGTCTTGACAAAACAACGGGTATCACAGCTGTTGAGGTTATTAATACCTTTTCGCAAAAGGAGATTGCTGATATTCTGTATATTTATGGTGAGGAGTATGATGCTTATAAAATAGCTCGTGCTATCTGTCAAAATCGGCCGTTGAAAACAGCTTCTCAATTAGCAAAAGTGGTTCTCAAGGCAAAAAAGAGTCATGGATATCATAAAATTCACCCTGCTACAAAAACCTTTCAGGCTTTGCGGATTTTTTTGAATAAAGAATTAGAAATTCTCGAAAGTTTTTTACCCTCTGCTGCCGATAATTTACATAACCGTGGTCGTCTGGCAGTGATAAGTTTTCACTCGCTGGAGGATAGGATAGTAAAAAGGAGTTTTCAATCACTCGCCAAGGAGGGCAAAGTGAGTATTCTAACCCCAAAACCTCTTCTTCCTTCAGAGGAGGAGATTGAGAAAAACCGGGCTTCTCGGAGTGCGAAGCTACGGGTGGTGGAGAAAAATGTATGATACCCCGAGGTGTGAAGGCACTTCTGGTACTTTCGTCACTTTTTTTTGTGTTTGTGATTGGATTTCTCTTGATTGAACAACGTCAGAATGTTTTAGTAACGAAACGAGAAATTCGACGTTTTTCTCAGGTACTTACGTTAACAGATACCCGTCTTCAGGAACTGATGATGGAAAAGGCAAAAATTTCTTTGCCTTTCTTTTCTTCTGGTGTAAAGGTGACGCCTGTTGGATACCGTGATGTGTATCGTGTGGAATTACCCGCAAAAGTTTCAGAAGAAAACAAACAAACGTTCTCGAAAGGGATTTTGCAGGTGTGTTTAGATTGGATTCTGGAGAGGTTTCCTGCGGCCAGAATGGAGATTTGATGCAAAATATGTTTGGGTGTATACTGAAGAGAGGAGTGAAAAGTAATCATGCTGTTAGGAATTTTGCTCGTGCTTGCGGTTGTTGCGATTATAGGGTGGACAGTGTATGCTTATAGAGAAGCCAGACGTATTCATATTGAACATTTGACCCTTTATACTTGTGATATCAAAAACTCTCTTTCTATTATGCATCTTTCTGATTTACATCTTTTCAGAGAGATGAGTCTTTCTCGCTTGCGTCGTATTTGTGAGGTGATAAAAGAGCAACTTTCTCAGGTAGAAGTGGATTTTATTTTTCTTACAGGAGACTTGATTGATAAGAATTCAGGTATTGATGTTCTTCGGGATGAAATTTTGCCCCTTTTGAAGGCAAAAGGGGGTGTATATGCTGTTTTGGGCAATCATGATTATTTTGAATATAATGTGCTTCATGTGTTTTCTCCACTTTTTTTTCTTCATGAGAAAAAGCCTACTGATGTGGAGAGACTTCTTGAGGTATTGATAAAGAGTGGAGTAAAGGTACTGCGCAATGAGGTTCTTACTTTTTCTTATAATGGGAATAAGTTGACTTTCATAGGAGTGGATAATTTCCCTCAGGGAAGATATATCTGGCCGGATTTGGTGATTCCTGAGGATGACAGTTATAAGATGGTTCTGGCGCATTTTCCCGATGTCATTCATCATATCAAG
>JBKBIS010000197.1:0-3383 GCA_046294145.1 Brevinematales bacterium
ACTGCTCAAACGGGTGGCTGACTTTGCCCTGGTAGAGAAGAAACTCCCTGTCGAAAGGGAGTTTGCTGACTATGCCCTTCGGCGGTTGGGGGTGGATGAGAAAGGTCTGGATGAGATGGATAGGCGGATTCTCAAGGTAATTATTGAACAGTATCGTGGAGGACCTGTGGGACTTTCGGCGTTGGCGGCTTCGGTGAATGAGGAGATGGAAACGATAGAGGATGTGTATGAGCCCTTTCTGATTCAGCAGGGATTTCTTCAAAGGACACCCCGGGGAAGGGTGGCAACTCGTCTGGCATATGAACATATGGGGCTGGTCTTTCCGGAAGAAGAAGGCTGGCTTTTTCGAGGAGAAGCAAAATGATACGGAAAAATTATGGGTCAAAGTTGTGGTTTTATCCTCTTCCTGTTGTTGTGGTTGGAGCAGAGGTACAGGGTAAACCGACGTTTACCACTATTGCGTGGTGTACACCTGTTGAAGATGAGCCGCCACTTGTTTTGTCAGCTATAGCCAAGGAGCATTATATCCTTTCGGAACGTGAACAACTTGAGGTATATTCTCTCAATTTTCCTTCTAAAGATCAGGTGAGAGAGGTGGATTATTGTGGAATAGTCTCTGGCTATGATCATGATAAATCGAGAGTTTTTCGTGTCGAATATGGCAAAGCAGGTGCTCCTCTCATCGCGGATGTTCCGATTTCGCTTGAGTGTCGGGTGAGAGAGTGGCTTCATGTTGGAGAGTCTTGCTGGCTTTTGGTGGGGGAAGTGGTAGAAAGTTATGCTTTTGAGAGACACATTCGAGATGGAAAACCAGATGTTTCTCAGATGGAAATCTTGTGTTATCTCACGAAGGTGAGAGAATATCGATCTCTTGGTGAAAGTATAGCCAGAGCTCGTCATATTGGACGAGAACTTTGTAAGGAGTAGGCAGTGAAGCGAGAGATTCTTCCTCATTACGTGGAGCAGGTGGTAAAAAACATATTGTATGGAGATGTCTACGGAGAAGCTGGAGAATCCTGGTCGGTTGAGTTTGAGATGGACAGACTGAAGTCTCTTGAAACAAAAGAGTATGTAGCAGTGGGTGTGAGAGTGTTTGAAAAGTTCTCAGATGGTGACTATCGTGTGGGACAGGGGGTTTGTAATCACGAAGACGATATAGAGTCTATGGTTCAAACGGCAAGAGAGCAGGCTCAATGGGGGGAAAGGATTTTTTTTGAGCTTCCTGCAAAACGGGATGTGCCCATGTTGGATATTTATCGGGATGTTTCTTTGGAGAGGGAGAAGGCTATTTCTTGGGGAGAGTATCTTGTTCGGGAGTTGAAACAGATTGACAAAAGAAACAAGGTTTTTGTTTCTGTGGATGTGTCTGACGGAGAGGTATGGGTAGCGAATACTGCTGGTTTTTTTGAAAGTTATAAAGAACGTTCCTTTTCTTTGTCTTGTGGTTTTTCCCACGTAGAGGAGTCTGGAGAGCTTCTGTATCTGGGTGAAAGCGAATATCGTTTTGATACGGATTTTGATTTCAAGAAGTATGTGGACAAGATGGCTCGTCTTTTTGACTGGAGTCAGAGAAAGGCCACAATACCTTCTGGGTATTATCCGGTGATTTTTGCTCCGGAAGCGGTGGATACGGTGCTTGATCCTCTTTTGATTGCGCTGAATGGAAGTAGTCGTTATAAAAAGATATGTCGCTGGGAAGGAATGGAAGGCAAGCAGGTGGCAGATGAGTGTTTTAATCTTCGAGATGATCCCTTTTGTTTCGAGGTAGGAGATGTCTATCCTTTTGATGATGAAGGGGTGGTACCTTCTTCTCTTTTTTTGATTGAAAAAGGGAGACTGGTCAATTTTATTTATGATCTGGCAACGGCAAAACGCCTTGGAACAAAAACCACAGGACATGGAAGACGTTCTCCTTCTTCTCTTCCACAACCAGAATTTTCTAACTTAATTGTAGAAAGTGGGGATGTTCCTTTTGAGAAAATGATTCAGTCCATTGATAGGGGACTTGTTGTGTATAGTACGTTGGGTGGGGGAATGAGTAATGTGGTGGCAGGGGATTTTTCTGTGAATGTGGAATTGGGTTTTTTGATTGAGCATGGAGAGGTGAAGGGGAGGGTGAAGGATACGATGATCCGTGGAAACAGTTTTGATCTCATACAGCATTTTCTCTTTCTGGGTTCGGAGCAGGAAATAGTTCATGGGATGAAAGTTCCACCCATGGCTTTTGAGAGAGTAAGTGTTACAGGACAAGAAGGATGAAAAAGGGTTTGATGGTAGGCTTGTGTGGATTACTTGTGGGTTGTGGATACATGGTTCGTGGGCGTGGTGATGAGGTCTGGTATGTGAAGGGAAATCTGCTTTTCACTACGGAGGGGGGAAAACAACAGCTTGATATAGAGATGTACGGGGAGAAAAAAAGATTCTGGGTAATAGAGGGGAGAGAACCTCTTTTATCAGGAAGACTTTTCTGGTTTCTGGCAAGAGAGGGGGGGACAAACTATATTGTGAATGAGGTGCAGAAAGAGTATCTGTTTTTTGTGAGTGAGGAGTGGAATGATCTTTTTCTTGAGGTGATACCGCTTTTTCTTGAGAAAGATGTCTCAGATACTCAAAGGGAAAATGGCTGGTTGGCGAGTTATCAAAAGGGACAATGGCTGGTGATGGTGAGAAAGCGTTTTTCGGATGGGAGTCCACGTATTCTTGTTGTAGAGGGAGGAAGTGAAAGGATTTTTCTTGACTTGAAAAAAATAGAGAGAAGGCCTTATCATATACCAAAATATGAAGGGTTTCCGTGGACAGAGGTGCATCTTGTCCCTCATGGAAGTGTCTGGGAGGTAATCTATGAGCAATAATCGTGAGCGGATTGAGAGTATACGGGAACGTCTCAAAATGAGAGATCTTCCTGAGAGTGAGAAGAAAGTTCTTTTCCAGAAATTTGTAGAGGCTGGGGGAGAGGTGATAGATCTGGATGCCGAGGAACGTCGTGCTCTGAAAAAGGTAGCCAGAACGGTGGTAAGGGAAAGATCGAAGATAGAACATGATATGTCTCATGCTGAGAAGAAACGTGTGGCTACTATGAAAAAGGCTGAAGAGGTAAATCCTGTTTCTCAGTGGATTGAAGTCACGGCGTCTCGGATTACCTGTGCACTTTTAGGTATCATTCGGTGGAATGGGAAACAACTCAAGGAAAGCTTTGTGAATTTTCTTCTCTATGAATTTCAGAATACACTCTTGCAGATAAAAATGATATTAGCATCACTTCTCTATCAGGACAAGGCTATTACGGCTGAGGTTCGGCAGATGATGATAGCAGATCCGTCGTTTCCTTTTGGGTATGAACTGATTTACCGTTTGGATAATATCCACCAGGATGAGTATTTCAG
>JBKBIS010000198.1:0-3374 GCA_046294145.1 Brevinematales bacterium
ATATCCAGCTCCTGTATCAGGTGCCCCTGTGGGATTACCACCGTTATTTTTCCATTCGTCGTCGTTGCATACAGCAGCGTTGTTGTTGGCAAAAGCTGGATCTGTGAAATCAGCCCAGTTGGCTGTTCCCACACGATGATTGATAACAATATCAGCAATAATCTTCAGGCCAGCTTGTCGAAGAGAGGTTAAAGCGTTAGAAAGGGATGCACCATCCCCGTATTTTGAAGAAAGGTTGTACCAGCGGCGAGGAAGGTATCCATTGTTGTCTCCACTATCCGAGACAGGAGGAAGCCATATCATAGTGAATCCCGCCGATGCAATGGCAGTCGCATTGGTGGCAAGTACTGTCCACCAGTTCCCATTTGTCGATGCCCAATGAAAGCCTTGAAGAAGGATATCATATCCATTTCCGTTGGAGTTGAAATTGGTATATTCTGTATAACCACTACCATTGGTGTTGGTATTGGTGAGGTTTGTATTTTCCTGAGGGTTAGCAACACATGAAAACAAGAAGATGAGAATGAACAAAGAAAGTCCTGCATATACAAGAAAATACTTTTTCCCAAAGCAATATTGCATATATCTCTCCTGAAATAATGTTTTATATTTTATACGCTATAATAAGTAAAAAACTGAAATATTTATAAAAAGCAGGTGTTGAAAAATGTGTGAATCTTTTTTCTCAGGAAAACAGTATTTTTCAAAGCAGAACAGCCAGAGGTTGACTTTTTGATCTTGAAAGGCTTATTATATAAAAAATAGTCGAAGGAAGGAAAAGAGAGTTTTTTCAGGCTTGAGAGGGAAATTGTCAGTGTTTTCATGAAAAGACGTTTGCTTTTTTTCGTATTCTTTTTTATACTATGTTGTATACAAAAGGGAGGCAGGAGAGGATGGATGTTGTTTCTGTAAACGGAAAAGTGATTACCGACAGAGATATTGATAGAGCACTGGTGCGTTATATTGTTCAGTTAGAAGAGGACGAAAGGCCCTATGAACCAACGAAGGAGAATCTCAAGTTTTTGCGTGTGGAGGCTTTCAATGCCCTTGTATCTCGTTCTCTTTTGCTTGAACGAGCAAAACAAAAGGGATGCCAGGTTTCTGATGAAGAAGTCGACGAAGAGATGAGGGAGATTTTGACTCATTTTGATAGCAGGGAAAACTGGGAGAATAATCTCACTCTTTTTCAGCTTTCGGAGGAGGAGGTGAAAGAAGAGGTTCGTGGAGATATGATGATTGAAAAACTTATTGATCTTGAAGCTTCTCAGGAACCTATTACAGAAGAATTTTTGCATTCTTTTTATGATATGAATGCTCAGTTTTTGAAAGAACCCACTCTTTATACTTTTTATGAAATCTCAGCTTCTACAAAGGAAAAGGTAGAAGAGGTTGTTCGTTGTTTGAAAAATATGTCGGATATTGTGGAGATTGAACGTCGTATAAACGAACTGGGAGAAACGTTTCTTCATCATGTGGATGTGGTAGAGGGGAGTATGCCTGAAGAAGTGCGAGGGGTAGTGGGAGATCTGGGAAGAGAAGAGATAGGAACAATGGTGCTTCCTGAAGGAGGGTATGTGGTGTACAAGCTTCTTGGACGTCGGGAGGGGAAGCAGCGATCTTTTGAAAGTATTCGAGAGGATTTGAGACGTTATCTGGAGCGTGAGAAAAGGACAAAGACCTATCAACGTCTACTTGATGAGGAAATGGAAAAAGCCGATATCAGGTATCTCCATGTCGAGTATTTTGAAAAGCGTTAGATGGGGGGATGTGCTCTCTTTTTTTCTGGTGATTACTTTTATAGTGGTATTGTTTCTGATGGGCTGGAGTGGCAGGTCAGGCAGTTACGTGGAAATCAGGGTGGGAGGTCTTCGCTACCGCTATCCCCTGGATGAGGAGAGGGTTTTTGAGTGGCAAAGTGCTCACGGAAAGGGAAAAATAGAGATCAAAGGGAAAAGAGTACGAATGCTGGAATCTACCTGTCGGGATCAGATCTGTGTGAAAAAGGGATGGATCTCTCGTACAGGAGATGCTATCATTTGTATGCCGAATCACGTGGTGGTGGAGATTGTAGGGGAAGAGAAAGGATATTGGGATGGGATTACTGAGTGATATTGAGCATTTTGAGAGACTTTCCTCTGAGAGGCAGGAATTTTTGATAGCTTATCTTGTTGCTATTGCTTCACTTCTTTCTGTAGTGGATAGTTGGCTTCCAAAACCTCTTCCATTAGCCAAGATAGGGTTGGCCAATATTGTTACGCTTGTCCTTGTCTTGTATGGGCGTTATCGTATTTCTCTTGTGGTGGCTTTTTTTCGTGTATTGGTGAGCCATGTGCTGGGAGGAACATTGGTTACCTTTGGGTTCTGGTTATCTCTTTCTGGTTCTCTCTTTTCTGCATTGGTAATGAGTGGGGCGCATCGGATAGCGGGACAGTGGCTTTCGGTATATGGAATCTCTCTGTGGGGAGGGTGGGCTCACTGTCTGGCTCAAGGGGTTGTGGCGGGGATTTTCTTGGGATTTAATAGGGGAGTGATTTTGTATGTGGCCTTTCTCATGATCATAGGAATAGGAACATCGCTTGCGCTTGGGTGGATAGTGGACCACTATTTAGATACCAAGCCCAAGATAAACAAGAATCATGAGTATGAGAAGTCCAATACCTCCCATGACCCAGAAGAGAAAACCACTTCCCTTTGATATGGAGGAAGACGTTTCCGGGCTTGTTTCGATAGGAGCCATGGCAGGTTCGATGGTTTTTTGGGCTTTGCGTTTATCCTGAGCACTGTCATAGAGTTTGACCTTGACAGTGTCTTCGTCGAGGGATTTTCCATAAATGCCGGGACCAATCTCTACAAGAACCGTATAGATCTTGCCTTCTTTGGAGACCTTTTTCACTGTGGCTGGTACCGGAAGGATTTCTCCTCCTTCATTTGCTCCCAGAAGGTCATTGAAGTATTGTCCTCGGCTGGTTTGTTCGGTGATTTTAATGAAGATTTTGGTTCCTTCTTTGAGTTCATAAATAGGTACACCAGAGATGGGTGAAAGAACTAAAGACACATCAAGAATGACAGCACTTTCTTCAACCTTTGATTCGGGTTGTGTTTGTTTGGTCTGGTTTTTAATATTTAAGTTATTGAGTATGTCACGTTCTTCACGCATTTTTTTGACATTTTCGATGTCGCTTTTGGTGATAGTTTCGATAGATATTTCAACTTTGATGCCTTTGTCGCCTGTTGGCCTTGCTAAAAACTCTTCAAAGAAATTTAGAGGAAGATGATGAAAATATTAAGAGAATCTTGATAAATCAAACAATAGAGTTAGGTCAAATACTACCTATCATTGGAAGTGGTTTACGTTTTGCTGGAGAAAAACAACC
>JBKBIS010000199.1:0-3368 GCA_046294145.1 Brevinematales bacterium
TTTCTCCCCCTTTCGACAAAGATTATTGAGAAGTGTTTTGCGTTTCGAACCAAAACCCTCAAAGAGAAAATTCCGAAAGTCTTTCTGGAGCATAGCAAACTCCTCTTTTGACCTTCCCATAACCAGAGACTTCTTCCTCATCCGAATGACCACAGAATCCACAGAAGGAACGGGGAAAAAACAACCCCTCGGAACAAAAAAAAGCTTTTCCACCTCAAGAAAGCTTTGGATAAGTACGGAAAACACCCCATAATTTTTGCCACCAACAGGAGCCATCATTCGATCATAAAACTCCTTTTGTACCATCACCACTCCTTCCTCAAAAACCCTCTCTTCAACAAACCGACGCAACGCTTCTCCAGAAATACTATACGGAAGATTGGAAAGAAAAAAAAGCCTCTGTTCTCCAAGAGAAGCCACATCAAACTGCAAAAAATCACTTTCCAACAAATGAATATTCGGATCAACCACCAACTCATGAACCAACGAAAATACACCATGATCCACTTCAAGGGCATAAACCTTCCTTGGTGGAAGCAGAACCGTGAGCGAACCAAGTCCACACCCTACCTCAAGCACAGGCACATCCTCTGAAACAAAAGAAACAATCCGAAGGGCTACTTCCCTATCCACCAGGTAATTCTGCCCACGAGAACGGGAAAGCCAGAGACCTCTTTCCCGCAAGATCCTCTCCAACTCTGACACACGATACGGATTCCAGTTCATTCCTGATTGATACCCATCCTCTTTTCAATCTCTGCCACCCTTTTGACAAGCTCGGGAAGTCTCAACTGAGCAGCCAATATCCTCTTCTGTTCCATAAAATCCCGTGCTGGCGTTCCAAAGAGAATCTTGCCCGAAGGAACCTCTTTATCCTCTATGCCACTCTGAGCCATCACCACCACGCGATCCCCTATCTTCACATGATCAGCCACGCCTACCTGTCCAGCCAAAATACACCCCTCTCCCAGTGATGTACTCCCCGCAATGCCCACCTGTGCCACAATAATAGAGTGTGCCCCAATATGAACATTATGGGCAATCTGAACTAAATTGTCAATTTTGACATCATCTTCTATCACCGTTTCCCCTAAAGCCGCCCTATCAATAGTCACACACGCCCCAATCTCAACATCATTACCAATACGGATACGACCAATTTGAGGGATTTTCATATTTCGGCCGTCTTCTACCACATACCCAAAACCATCTCCACCAACCACAGTATTGTGGTGGATAATAACCCTCTCCCCTATAGAGGTCAGGTCATCAATCTTTACTCCCGACTTTATGAGACAATCTTTGCCGATTTTTACCCCTTTCCCGATAAAGACATGCGGATAGATAACAGTATTGTCTCCAATCTCTGAGCCCTCCATAATACAGGCAAAAGGCATAACTGTCACCCCTTCTCCTAATTTGACTGAGGGATGAATATATGCCTGAGGAGAAACCTCCTTCTCATACGGTGTATAGGGAGAAAACCACTCCACCACACGGGAAAAGGTATACTTAGGATTTTTGCTCTGAATAAATGATTTTTGCAGTGTGACTCCTTCTGGAACAATAAAAGCTGCTATCACAGAGTTTTCTGCCTCTGAGACCATTCGCTTATTTTCAATAAAACCCAGTGTATCTAAAACAGGATTATCAAGCCCTGAAACCCCTTTTATCTCTCTATCTTCTCCCTCAAAAACAAGTCCAAGTCTACTGGCTATCTCTGAAAGCCTCATCCTATCCTCCTTTTATCGTTTGTCCTGAGACACAAGAAACATCATCTCACGTGCCCACTTCCTGGCCTTCTGCTTTTGTTCCTCGCTGTTTCTGCTCCAGAGAGGATCAACAAAGTCACAAAAACCAAGAAGAGAAGCTGTACTCAACTTCCGGCGAAAGCGCTTTTCGATAGAACCAGGTGCGCCTGCATGACAATAAAAACAAGCTATTCTCTTCCCTCCAAAATCCCACCTGTCAAAAAGTGTATTGAAAACAGGTGCCCAATTACCAGCCCAGACAGGAGTACCCAAAAAAATCAGATCATACCCTAAAATATCCTTTTCTATTAGCTCAAGTTCCGGTTTCTCCCGCATCAAGGCTGCTTTGCCATTCCATACATACTTCATCACCCCACTGTAGTGTTTCTCCTCCCTGGGACGAAGCCTCCATTGTTCCGCCCCAATCTCTTGAACTATCTCCCTTGCTATCAATTCTGTATTTCCCTCATAGGAATAAAAAAGCACAATAATTTTCATACCAGACTCCCTTTATCATCTTAGAGAAAAAAAAAGAAAAAGTCAATTTTATCTTGATAATCAAAAAAACCCTTGCCTATTCATGCAAGGGTTTTTTACCATCTTTTGAAATAAATGGGTCAAAACTATCGTACCCCCAACCCTGTTATTTGTAGATTCTGGCGTTGTTCCCAACAAAGCAGGATTGTTGATATTTGTCCATTCTTTTGGTTGAAACGGAGGCAAAAAACCAACATTGGTCTGTGGATTATAATTCGTATAAAGATATTGTAAGGTATTCGTGTAAAACTGATTCTCAACCAAAGAGAGAACACCAGATAAGGGAATATCATATGTTTCTTCTATAGCTCTCCCGGAATTTGCGCTAACACCACCAAATGTATTGTTGGAAATAATCAACCAGATTTTTCCACCCAGTTGCAGTAGAGTTGACGCGTCATCATCAATCAAAAAGGTATTATACATCACAAAATTCGTAAGCCATTGATTGTAAACAGGATCACCCATCACGACAACAATGCTAGAATTACTATTGCTTATGAAATAAGAATCCACAACCCTGATATTGGTACCAACAGAAATAGAAAGTGCAACAAGATTAGTATGACCACTCACCACGCTGTTCGTAATGGTAATAAAAGAGGCTTTCAGCAGAGAGATAATAGCACCTGTACCTGTGTTGTTGAACAACTTAAATTCTCCTCTCACATTGCTATAAGAAGCACTATTCCCATTAAAGATAACAATACCACCTTTCCCCTTATTGTAAGCCCCATACATAGAAATACCCACATTTGTCATTTGTGCCACCATAGAAAGCTTCTGCACCATAGTTATTTCCTGTAGCCTCGTTACTTATAAAAAATCCTTCAATCTGGCTATCGTAAAGTGACGCAGCATACACTCCACCCCAAAAATTCGAACTAATATTCTGGAGAAAAGAAGAATTAGTTAGTGTATGAGAAGAACCTGACAAATATAATCCTCCTCCATGATTACCTGAAATATTCTGCTCCCAGGATCCAGACAGGAACACTCCATGACAAGAAAGGTAAGCCCCTCCTCCATAGTACGATATACTTTTATTGCTCACAAACCTCCCTTGTAACACAACATTCG
>JBKBIS010000019.1:0-5315 GCA_046294145.1 Brevinematales bacterium
AAATTTTTTCCATAAGGGGTATCCACTCCTGTTTTTCCGCCTATCGAGCTGTCCACAATGGAAAGGACAGTTGTGGGTATCTGCACATAGGCAATACCTCGCATATAGATGGAAGCAATAAAACCGCAAAGATCTCCCACTACACCGCCTCCCATAGCCACCAGAAGGCTTTTTCTATCGTATCCTTTTGAGGTAAGCACACCAATCGTCTCAATAGTTCTGTCAAGTTTTTTTGAGCTTTCTCCAGAAGGGATGAGGATAATATCAGAGGGCTCAAAGTCTTCTATCTCTCTTTTCCATCCGGCAAATACGTTTTCGTCAACAAGAAAACCTACCCTGGAAAAGGTATGCTTTTCTAAAAAGGAACGAAGATACCTTTTCCAGTAATTTGTGCCAAAAACAATGGAATAAGAAGATGAACTCGAAAAGGGAACTTTTACATGCAGGTTAATTTCTTTCATTGAGGCTTTGCTCCGATTTTATCCTCGTGATAACCTCGGCAGTGATATCCACACTTTTATCATAGAAAAGCAGGCCAGCTGTTTCTTTGGTCAAAATGAGGGTGTATCTTTTTTCGTTGCCAATCTTCTGAACAACAACGAGAATCTTATTATAAATAGTGCGAGTGAGATCATTACGGAGAGCATCAAGGCTTTTGTTTGCTTCTATGGTAAACTCAGCCAATTCTTGTTTTTTGCTATCAATCTCGATCTCTCGCCGGGTTCGTTCTTCTGCTGAGAGGGAGGTATAGAGCCTTTTGTATTCCTCTTCAAGAGTGGCAATAGACTTTTTTCTCTGCTGTATTTGATCATCATATTCCTGGCGTTTTTTGGAGAGTTCCTGTCGGAGATCTTCATATCCAGGGTAGGACTGAAGGACACGATCAAAGTCCACGACAGCTACTTTAACTAATTTCAGAGCGGCAGCACTCTGTGCCCAGAGTGTTATCGTATTTCCCATAAAAAACACTAACACGGTATACCAGAACCACTTTTTCATCATCAACCTCCTTAAAACATTCCTTGAATGGAGAGAACAAACTGCCAATCACTGAAGAGGGCATCTGTTTTTTCCAGTCTGAAACGAGTTTCTACAGGGTCATAATATCCCCTTCTTACTAAATAAAATCGCAGAGGAAATCCCGGAATATTGAACCGAATTCCAGGACCGAAACTGAACATAGTTCCCTCTGGATGGAATATGGTTATTCCATTGTAGGTTGGCCAGAGATTTCCAACGTCCATAATGAAAGCTCCCCATATCCATAATTGATAGATTTGATATCGAAGTTCAAAGCTCTGATAAAGTTTTGATTCTCCTCCACGGATAAGTCCCATCCAGCCACGAAGTTCCCAGATACCATCATAACGCAGAATTTCTGAGGAAGAGTACTCTGTTTTCCCATTCATAAGTTGAGGGAGCAAAAATTCGGTAGAAATGTTATAGGCAAGCACAATCTTCCAGATAGGGTTGAAGTAAGTGCTGAAAAAGGTCTTAGTTTTGATGAAATGGCTCTCACCACCAAGCCAACCACCATAAGAGGTAAGGGTTGTCTGAAAGATACTACCACGCGTAGGTTCAAAGGGGTTATCTGTAGAATTTCTGGTGACACTAAGACCAAAATAATTTTTAAAACGCCATCCTTTATTGAGTTCATCGAGGAGTCCTGTATTATTGGTCCAGACATTCCCATATACGAGTGGATTATTGAAATTGGCACCCGTATCCTGATAGAACGAAGTTCCCAGAGAAAGATTTCCGTTCCAGTAAATGCCAAAACGTTTTCCGACATTCACCCCTACATTGAAGCTATCTCTATAGTAATATTTGTCATTGGTGAGAGTTGTGAAACTATTACTTGGATTATCCTGGTAATTAAAATCAGAACCATCAATAATACCATTATGATCTTCATCGGTGGGGATGTTTCTGAACCAGTTTCGGTTGTATCCGATACTAAAACCAGCTGAGATAGGCTGATCAAAAAGATAAGGTTCCTGAAAACCAAAGGTAATCGATTGGCTATTTTGTGCCCATTCACCCCGAGCAGTCAAGGTACGTCCTGTACCCAGGAAATTCTTCTCAGAGACCTGAAGATAGGCGGAAAAACCAGACTCAAATCCGTAGGTAACACCCACCGTAAAAAGCCCTGTTCTTGTTTCTTCAACATCAACATTCATATTCACAAGTCCCTCGGCAGAACCAGGGTAGGTAATGGTCTGAACATCAGAAAAATATTCTAACTGCATGAGTCTATTTTTAGTTTGTTCAACCTTGCGATTGATATACATTTCACCTTCCTGGAAGATAATTTCTCTCTGGATAACCTTGGTTTTTGTTCTGGTATTGCCTGTGATGAGAATTTTTTCTATATGAGCTCGTTTGCCTTCATAAAGAATAAGACGACTGTCAATTATATTGGTATTAGACCGCTTTTCTGGAATAAGTACTACATTCGCATAGAGATATCCATTGTCGGCATACTTTGAATAGATAGCGTATCTCCCCATTTCCATCTGGATATAGTCGTATACGTTTCCTTCTTTCAGAGTAATCAAAGAACTAAGTTCTTCAGTTTTGTAAATAGTATTATTCTCAATTGAAATGGTACCGGTGTAGTACTTTTCTCCTTCTTTGATCTCAATCTCTACATAGATAGCCGGGTGGTTATCCTTACCCACGTTAGTAATATACCAGGTATGTTTGGTGATTTCCGAATCAAAATACCCCTTTTTCTTGTAGAGATACTGGATAAGTTGTTTATCTTGTTCAAATTCGTCCTCTTTGAGGATACCGGAGATAATAAACCAGAACTTTTCCTTGGTTTTCATAGTGTTTTTGATTTCAGCGGCTTTGATGGCAGAATTTCCTGTAATGAGAATTTTTTCCACTACCACCTTCTTTTTTGTGTCAACCAAAAAGGTAATATCATAAGCATTGGTTTTTTTCTTATCATAGGATTCTTTTTGTGCTTCTATGGAAACATAACGAAAACCTTCTTCAATGTACTTTTGTTTCATAATGGCTATCGACTCTTGAATCATGGATTCAGTAAAATACCCCTCTTCTTTGAGTGGTATGGCATTTTTGAGATCTTCCGCACTAAGACCTCCCATATTTTTGAAGCGTATCCACCGAAGATAGGGATTTTCTTTTACTTTGAAAATGAGACGATATCCATTGGAGATTCTTTCTCTTTCTACACGAACATCCTGGAACTTTCCAGTTTGAAAGAGAATTTTGATACTGTCGTTGATTTTGTCGTTTGAGAACACATCTCCCTTCCCTATGGGAAGAAGACCTCGAAGTTCTCTCGCCTGAACATTCTGGAGCCCTTCAAAACTGATATCCTGAATGGTTGCCACTTCCTGGCCGAAAGCGAAACCTATCCCCAAGAAACTGAACAAAATAAAAAGTTTCCACAAATGTTTACGATGCATTCTCTACTCCTAAAATCTTCTTTTATAGTTGATTTCGATTTTCTGTTCGTACTGAAGGGGTTGAGGGAATATGGGTATGGTTAATGGTTCGTATGACCATCCAAATTCGAACCCTTCAAAGGAATAACTTATCCCTACACTGTAAACAGGTTTAAGCCTCACGGTGTTACTTTCCTCCATACCTTTGAGAGAAATATCTGCTTCGAGGAAAATATTGGGCAATATATACCTCCCCAGGGAAAGCGAAGACCCTTCTAACAAAGCACTCCATGAGAGATGAGAAATTCCTCCTGTCAGGTATCTCGCATAATTTTGGGCCAGGGAACTTCGGATAACAAACATATCCAATCCCAGTTGTTGTCTGAGTCGTGCCGAAAGGGGAGAAAATACAAGAACATCTTCTGCAATACCTGCTCCTGTGGAAAGAAGGGTTTGAGCTGTTTTTTGAGTTATATTGGTATTGCTTGCCACCTGAGGTAAACCGAGGTACGCGATAATCTCCTCCTGTTTTCTTTCTGGTATAGAATAAAAATTTACCAGGTTTATTTTAGGGAGTTTTCCCCGAAAGGTCAAATAAATATCAATGTTTTCCTGAAGATCCCTATATTTGTATTTTGATTGTAAGTCTACTACAGGAAGAAGATCATTTTCAAAGATAATACTTCCCTCTATAATCTGAAAATTCTGGGTAAGATATCGGAGATTTCCGGAAGCTACTAAAAGTTTGCCGGTTATAAGAGGTGTAGTTGTATGTCCTTTTATTTTAAGCGAAGCGCCTGGTTCAAAAACAAGATCAAAAAGTTCGCTTTGGACATTCACTTTTTGATCAAGAAAAATAATAAGATTAAGTTGTATAGGAAAAGGCAGGATGTCTTTTTGCTTTTGCCAGATATCTTGAAGGCTGATCCAGATTCGTGATTGACGAAGACGAAGATTCCCACTGAGAGATATCCCATTTTGATTTCCGGTGATGTTAATTATCTCTGGTTGAACACTTCCTGTAAAAAGAGAGCTCTGAAAACGCAAAACATCACGGGAACGCTGGCTTCCTAAACGAAGAGAAAAAAATCCATCCTGAAAGGGTTTTAAACCTGCTTGAATCCAGAAGGTTCCTGTGGAGGTGGTGATTTTCTGTCGCGGAAGGATAATCTCCTCGCCGAAGAAATTGAGAGAAAGATCCTGATTGGTGATTTTTGTTACAAGACCAGGAAGAGAAAGAAAGAGATCTTTTATTTGAATACTTCCATTTAAAGATGGTGTAGTTAAATCGCCGGTAAGATCTATTCTTCCAGAAAAAGCCCCGGAAATACGCGTTTGTTGCCATTTATCAAGAAAAGAAAGAGTTCCTCTATGTTCGCTTTGAAGATTGATACCAGTATTAGATATTTCTCCTGAGATATTACCACTGATAAACGGCAGGAGATATTCTATCAACAGATTTCTGGTAGAGAAATTATAAGATCCATTTATACCGTACAATTGATTTTTCGTGATGGTGAGGCTGGAAGGGTTTATGATAATCTCTCCACTCATGGTAGGTTGTTTTTTCTGCATCAAAAGCCATTCTGGAACACGATAGGTGATCAAATAGGTATTTTCTTTTCTTTCCAGCGATCCAATAAGCGAAAGTTGAAAGAGATTTGTTTCTTTTGAAGTGAGAGCAAAACTCCACCCTGCATTGGTAGTACTTAGATCCACAAATCCATCGCCAGTTATTTCCCATCCGTTTCTACTAAGAAAAATATTTTTGGCTTCGATACGATTGCCTTGCTTACGAAGGTTTTTTACAAGAAAGACTGTATCCTCATCACTTATTTTTATCTGGCCTTCTCCGTTGGCAGATATTCCTTCACCTATGATTTTTCCCACTCCTTC
>JBKBIS010000019.1:5325-13168 GCA_046294145.1 Brevinematales bacterium
CGAGGAGAAAAGTCCGTTGATCAGGGAGAAGAATAGCCGCTTTTTTCAGGTCTATAATACTTTCCCACTGTTTTTTATCCCATCGAACAAGGAAACCGCCACCACGGATGAAACCTATTCGTAGTTCCCCACCTTCTCCTGTCCGGGAAAGTTGTCCCTGTCCTATGATCGTATCTGCCTGGAGGCTAAGCCAGAAATCCTGAATCACAAAAGTGGAATCTTTTGTTTTGCCTTCTATACGAAGTTCATAGGGAATACCTTTGATGAGCAAAAGAGAGGAAGTTTTGAGAAAAGAGATGGTATTTGTATTCCAGAGAAGTGTTCCGGAGCTTTTTAGCATTGGTCGTAAAGACTTGGTGAGAGGAAGAAGAGAAATGAAAAGATTTGAGATTTGCCATTCAAGTTTACCTTCAGTGAGAGTATGAGAAAAGGCAATCTCAATATTCTGCTGAAGATGCAGGGATCCATTTCCCTTTTCAGCCAGCGCATCCCACGTATAAGACATCTGGAGTGGAGTCTGTCCTATAAATGGAAAACGTCCGTTTCCCTGGAGGGAAACATATGTCCACCTTCGATCAGGATAGATGGTTTCTATAGTGACATATCCTCGAAGATTTTCTCTGGAAAAAAAGAGATTGGACAGTCTGGTAATGGTGTTGGTGGGAGACAGGACTTCAATAAAATAATTGGCAGAGGCTCGATAACTTTCATCGCTTTCCAATTGAAAACCGTCTATTTTCCCATTGAGAGAAATTTTTCCCATTTCATCCATGAAAAAATGGCCTTTTGTAGAGAGTTTCATTCTGGCCAGATCAAAGCCATCAAACCATATAGTACTTGTGAGGGCTGTGCCTTCAATATTTTTACCTTCAAAATTGAGAGAAATCTCTTTCCCAATCAAACCATAAAAACCTAAATTTCCGCTTTCTTTAACAACAGATACGCCGTTTGTGTCTATATGAAAGCGAAGAAGCGTGTTTCCTGCTCTTCCTTTGTTCACAAATAGATCTTCTATCCGAAGAAAACCATCTCGATTGGAACTCTTAAGCAGAATATTTCCACTCAAATAAAGAAAATTGGGGATAATCATGAGGGAAGTGCTATTTCCTTTGAGAGAGAAACCTTGAGGAGAGGATTGCCACACAAGGGAAGCTTTCCCACCTTTTTTCGCAAACATATCAAAAGATCCACCCTCTGGGCTAAAGAAAAAAGAAAGAAATTGTTTTTCTGGACCCTGGAGACGAAAAGTAAGAGAAGACTCAGTTTTTTTCCATGATGTTTCTACTGTGTATTGTCCCGGCGAAAAATAGTATTCAAAGATTCCTTTTTCCTGAAGTTTACCATAGTTAAGAAAAAGCTGGCGAGAATAGGATATGCTTTTTTCTAAAAAGTTTACAACAAGACTTTCTTTGTTATTTGTCCGGGATAGATTATTTTTTCGATAAAGAGAAATATCTGTTTGAAAGTTGGTGAAGATATCAATAGGAATACCTCCTACAGAAAGGAGAAGCTTGCTCTGGATAAATGTTTCCCACCAATGAGTACCATAGAGATGAAGTTTGAGAAATCCCTTCCCATGGAGATATTCCATGGAGTAGATATCGTTGACATAAAATTCTCCCTCATACCTGGCTTCCCATCCAATGGGACGAGGTTGAAACATGGCCTGTGAAAGCGAAAAAGTGGCGAAAAAGGTTTGCCACAGAGAGAAGATAACTCGACTTTTTTGAAAAACAATTTTTGGATATATTTTTTGAGAAGAAACATTTTGGAAAAAGGGTTCCACATAGGTAAGTAACTCATTGGGTGCTATTGTGCCATCAGCTTCTTGAATAGTGATCTGGTAGATAGCCTCTATACCATCCCAGAAGAGACTGGGTAGATAGAAAAATTTTACCTGTTTGATTGAGACATGATTGTGGCGGCCTGAGGAAAAGGAGACATCTTTAGCACCAACAAATCCAAAAGGGAGATTATACAATTTTCCGATGCTAAGTGTAGCACCAGGAAATTGTTTTTCAAAGGCTTTTTCTATAACATGTTTTTGATGATTGAGGAAGAAATCGCCTCCTATCATTAGAAGAACATACAAAAGAGAAAAAAGCAGGAAGGCAATAGCGGAACGTTTCAGTGAAAACATACACTTTTCTGTTCTCTCTTGGAAGATAAAAGGTTACTTTTTCTTTGTAGCTTGATCGTCAAGGAAAGATACTAAAGCCTTAATCGCATCTTTTATACCATTCTGAAGAGCCTGCTCTTCGTTCAGTCCTGCACCCTTTCCCTTCATTGGTTTTCCCTCTTCGACTTTATTCGCTACTATGTCAATCCAGCTATAAGAAAGATTTACCTCACTGACATAGAGACCACTGAGCGCTTCCATTTTTGCAATATCTCCGGCGTTACCTAATACATTGCCACTCATGAGTACGTAGAGAAGACGACGGGTCTCTGGATAATTTGAACGTATATGGTTAAGGAGTAATTCTTTGATTTTCTTTTCGTTGACAAAATCAAGGTTTGGCATTTCGATTTCTATCACATAAAATCCTCTGCTTGCTAGTTGAGAAGAGAGACTATCATTAGCAGCTTGATCGAAGAAATAGGATTCGCTTTTTGTTCCTTGTTTGGTGGTACGTAAGAGAACCACAGCGGTAGGCTGAGCTTTGGTTCGTGGAGCTACTTTGAGTGAAAGTTCAATGCGATTTTTTGTTTTAATATTCAGGATCTGTTCTTCTAATTCCCTGTCAGCACTGATGATGTTACTGTAGGTTGAGAAAGAGAAAGAAATAGTGACAGGAAGGGGATTTTTGTTTCCGGGTTGAGAGACTTCATAGGAGATATTTCCTTCATTGTCTGTGGTTGTTCCCTTCTTTGTCACTAATGTTCCCCCATCAGAGATTGCTTCGACAGGAATACCACTCACAGGAATCTTTTTTTCTGTATCGTGAAGGTTGACCACAATAAGATCACTTCCTCCTTCACTATAGGCATAAGCTGGATTTGAGACCAACTGAAGAGAAAGCCTCTGGTAAACACTTAAAAGCAGGGTTCGAATTTCCTCATAGATATCTTCATTTTCTGCGGCTTTTCCGCTGATGAGGAGTCCCTGCCAGAGAGCCTCAAGAGCAGGCTGGTAATAGCGCAGATTTATAAGAGATTGGGCATCAGAGAGATATTTTTTGGCAATAGTTCTTTGTTGTTCTACCAATTTTTGCTGGCGAGCTCTTTCGGCTTCGACCCATTTTTTTGGCAGTTTAATCAAAGTATACATAGTGTATGTGCCATTTTCATATTTCTCATAGTAGATTTCTGAGACTTCAATACTGACATTGGCATTTCCTTTGCCTTCTATACTTTCTTCAATCTTCTGGGTGAAAGAGGAAACATTGTCATTTTCCGTCCCAGTGGCTTTGTATGAGATTTTGCGGGTGACTCGAATACCAATATAATCAACTAACTGACGTGTAGCATCGGCTACAGCAGCTTTTTTGGCTGTTTGAAGTGATGGTTGATTTTCAGCACCTCCAACAAAATACACAAAGTTATTGTCAGGTTTTGGTGGGGTGAGAATCCAGCTGGGGGTTTGGGGAGCTGATTTCTCTACTACCCGTGGAGTGGAAACAGGTTTGGTAGCTGATCCACAAGCAGCAAAAAAAAGAAAAAGACAAACTACGAAAATAAAGAAAATGGTGTGTTTATATCTCTTCATGGTTTCCTCCGAAACATATTCTCTCTATATTGTATATACTTTTTTTTAAAATATCAACTGAACAAGGAAATTTTTTTAGTCTTTTTGGTCTTGTTTTTTTCTTCTCGAAAAAGCAATTTTTTTCAAAGGGTTGTATTTTTTTTCTTTTTGTGGTATAATAAGGCAAGTGTTTTTTGGGGTTTCCAGTATGGGAGGAAGCATGAGTAGAGAATATACCTCTGCGTCGATTAGTGTTCTTCAGTTTCCAGAAAATATCCGTACACGTCCAGATATGTATATTGGTGATAGGGAGATAGATGGTTATCATCATCTTGCTTTTGAGGTGATTGACAATTCTGTGGATGAACATTTAGCCGGCTATGCCAAACATATCGTTGTTCGTCTTCTCAGTTCGAATACTGTAGAGATTATCGATGATGGAAGAGGCATTCCTGTAGATCCTCACCCGCAGAAAAAAATTCCAGCTATTGAACTGATTCTTACGGAGCTTCATTCTGGTGGAAAGTTTAACCGTCATGTATATGGGGTTTCAGGTGGACTTCATGGGGTTGGTCTGACTGCTGTTAATGCTTTGTCCTCTTTTCTTGAAATTGAAGTGTCCCGTGGGGGAAAACAGTATGCCATTCGTTACGAGAAAGGTATCAAAAAACAGCCTCTCAAAGTGTTGGGAGAAACCTCTTCTACCGGGACATTGGTGCGCTTCCAGCCAGATGATTCAATTTTTCAGGTGCATGCTTTTAGCCAGGCTATTTTGAGAGCGAGACTTCGTGAAGTTGCTTTTCTTAATCCTGGTCTTGAGGTGGTCTTCGAAGACTATACGGTAAGTGGTGAACCAACAAAAGAGGTTTTTTGTTTTCCGAATGGGATTGTCGATTTTCTCAAGAATGAATTAAACAAAAATGAAGAACTTCTTTTTGGTGATCCTATTCTTATCTCCGGAGAAAAGGAGATTGAAGGAGGGATCCTTCGTGTCCAGATAGCCTTCCAGTATCGAAATACGGGTGATGATCCGGAAATCTATAGTTATACTAACTCCATTCATACTAAATCTCACGGTATTCATGTGGATGGTTTCTGGATGGCCTATGAAAAGATTATGCAGGATTTTGCTGAAAGGCTGAATCTCGGTCGTAAAGACGAAAAAATTGATAGAAAAACCCTTTCTTTTGGGTTTACCTGTGTTATCAATACTCTTATTCCTAATGCAGAATTCAAGGGACAGACCAAAGATAAACTTACTGAACCCATTGCAGCCAGGACAGTCATCAAGGATATTGTAGAAGGGGCTTTGTTTGTCTTTTTTGAAAAGAATCTTTTTCTGGCTGAAAAAATCATCCAGAAAAGTCTTCTGGAACAGAGGGCTCTGGAAGAAGCAGAAAAAGCCAGACAAGGTGTTCGTAACAATGTGAGTAGAAACAAAAGAGAAACAGCAACCATTGTAGCCGGAAAATTGGCTGATTGTACTTCTCGAAAAAGAGAACTTCGGGAACTCTTCATTGTAGAGGGAGATTCAGCTGGTGGTTCTGCTAAACAGGGAAGAAATCGGGAATTTCAGGCTATTTTGCCTCTTCGTGGAAAGATTCTCAACGTTGAAAAAAAGATTGAGCGACAAAACCTTAATACTATTCTGGCCAATGAAGAGATCAAAACCATGATTGCCGTGATAGGGACAGGCTATCATAGCTATTTTGATATTGAGAAACTCAACTACAATAAAATTATCATTATGACAGATGCTGATGTGGATGGTTCTCATATTCGTACACTTCTTTTGACCTTCTTTTATCGTTTTATGCGACCTCTTATTGAGGAAGGACATGTTTATATTGCTCAACCACCACTCTACAAGATTACTGCGGGTAAGAAAACTGAATATGCCTACAGTGATCAGGAAAAAGATGAGCTTCTTGAGAAGGTTTTCAAAAATACCAAATACGACATTCAACGTTACAAAGGTCTTGGAGAGATGAATCCTGAACAGCTTTGGGAAACCACTATGAATCCCGCAACACGAAAACTGTTACGGGTAGGTATTACTGACTTTGAAGAAGCAAACAACATGATCAAGGTTCTGATGGGTGAGGATATTTCTGGTCAGCGCAGAGAATTTATTCTCAAGAATGTGAGCTTTGTGACCAATGTAGATGATATTGCATAGAAAAGGGGAGTAGAAGATATGGCGGTTTATGATTTCGCGGCTATTGAAAAGAAATGGAAGGAATACTGGGACAACAACAAGACCTTCCGGGTAACAGAAGATCCGTCCTATCCTGAAGAGAAACGATTGTATGTACTGGATATGTTCCCCTATCCATCGGGATCTGGGCTTCATGTTGGACATCCGGAAGGATACACAGCAACGGATATCTATACTCGTTACAAAAGGATGAATGGTTTTAATGTTCTTCATCCTATGGGCTTTGATGCCTTTGGTCTTCCGGCTGAAAACTATGCGATTCAAACAGGGACCCATCCTGCTGATACCACTTATAAAAACATAAATCGATTTCGTGAACAGATCAAATCTATTGGTTTTTGTTACGACTGGGATAGAGAAGTAAGCACCTGTGATCCGGATTATTACAAATGGACACAGTGGATTTTTCTTCAAATGTTCAAAAAAGGACTGGCGTATGAAGCCGAGATGCCTATTAACTGGTGTCCAAGTTGTGGAACTGGTCTTGCTAACGAAGAAGTCCAGGATGGAAAATGTGATCGCTGTGGTACTCCTATTGAAAGGAAGCGTATTCGTCAATGGGTTTTGAAGATAACTGCCTATGCAGAAAGACTTCTCAAAGACCTCGATCTTTTGGACTGGAGTGAATCGATTAAATTGATGCAGAGAAACTGGATTGGTCGTTCTGAGGGTGCTGAAGTGAAATTTCCTGTGGATGGGACAAATGAAGTCATTACGGTTTTTACTACGAGGCCTGATACCCTTTTTGGTGCAACCTATATGGTTCTTGCCCCAGAACATCCTTTGGTGGACAGGATTACCACAGCAGAACAAAGAGAAGCTGTCAAAGCATATCAGGCTGAGGCTAATCGGAAGACAGATCTTCAACGAACCGACCTTAACAAAGAAAAGACAGGGGTTTTTACTGGAGCTTACGCTATCAATCCTCTCAATGGCAACAAAATTCCTATCTGGATTTCTGATTATGTGCTTATGGGTTATGGTACAGGTGCCATCATGGCTGTTCCTGCACACGATAGTCGAGATTTTGAGTTTGCTATGAAGTTTAACCTTCCTATTGTTCAGGTAGTGAGTAAAGATGGGACGCTGTATGAACTCACAGAGGCTGAAGAAGAGGACGGTATTGCTGTAAACTCTGGCCCTTTCAATGGCATGAAAACGAAAGAAATGAAAGAAGCCATTATCCGTTATTTAGAGGAAAAGGGCATTGGGAAGAGAACTGTAAACTATAAACTACGAGATTGGATATTTTCTCGTCAGAGGTACTGGGGAGAACCTATTCCTGTGGTACATTGCGAAAAGTGTGGAATTGTTGCTCTTGATGAGAAAGATCTTCCCCTCACATTGCCAAATGTGAAGAGTTATAAACCAACCGGCACAGGAGAATCTCCTTTAGCAGCTATTTCTGAATGGGTGAACACAAGTTGTCCAAAATGTGGAGGACCTGCGAAAAGAGAAACGAATACCATGCCCCAGTGGGCAGGAAGTTGCTGGTATTATCTTCGTTATATCGATCCAAAAAATGACAAAGCGTTGGCTGATCCTGAAAAAATCAAATACTGGGGGCCTGTTGATCTCTATGTAGGTGGAGCGGAGCATGCAGTTTTACATCTTTTGTATGCCCGTTTCTGGCATAAGTTTTTGTATGATATTGGAGTAGTTGATTACCCTGAACCATTTATAGCTCTCCGTAACCAGGGGATGATTCTTGGAGAAAACGGGGAGAAGATGTCCAAATCTCGTGGTAATGTAATTAACCCTGATGATGTGATCGCTGAATATGGGGCTGATACTCTGCGTTTGTATGAGATGTTCATGGGACCATTAGCCGCTGATAAGCCCTGGAATACCAAGGGCATCATGGGAGTAAAGCGTTTCCTTGACAAGGTGTGGAAAACGTTTGACGAGAAACCCATTTCAGACAAAAGACCATCAGA